>NZ_JBFUJG010000335.1:0-1964 GCF_056401495.1 Mucilaginibacter sp. P4_E8 | reverse complement strand
GTATATGATGGCATGGACATACCTTGAGGATATAAAAGAGAAGAAATTCGACACTTTTGGCAGTAATCACCGTAAATGGGCGCTTTTCCATTATTTAGACTGGAATGTAAGCAACAGGTTATCATTTGGTTTCTTTAACGCGCTTATTACTCCCGAAGCCGATGCACAAGGAAACAGGCGCGGTTTTGATGTAAACTTTATTAACCCAATCCTGTTTTCAAGCTCTTTAGGTTCATCAGCTTCTCCTAAAGACAATGTTTTTATGGGTTTCACAGGCAAGTATAAAATATTTGATAAAACAGCCATTTACGGACAATTGATGCTTGACAGGTTTAAAGCCAGCAATTTCTTTTCTGGTAATAATACTGATAATACCAATGGCGTACAGTTGGGTATTCGTGGGGCTGATATATTTAAAGTTAACCGGCTTAATTACCTTTTTGAATTTAATACCGTTAAACCGTATACTTATTCAAGCACCCAACCACTTGATAGTTATACTTTCTTTGGCGATCCGCTGGCCCATCCGTTTGGCGCAAACTTCAGAGAGTTTTTAGGCATCGTAAACTATTCGCTTGGCCGTTTTGATTTTCAGGGCCAGTTTGATTATGGAAAATATGGACTTGACGCTGCCAAAACAGATAACAATGGTAAGCTGATAAACAAACCGTACCCGGCAACACCCAACCCAGTACCTGTTATAGGTCAGGGCTTAAGCACACAACTTTATTACACCGAAGGTACGGTATCATTCCTTATCAACCCCAAGTATAACTTACGTATTGAACTTAGCGGCCTTTACAGGCAGGAAAAAAACGTGCAGAGCGACACAAAAACCACAATGGTTACTTTCGGCTTAAGGAGTTCGTTCAGAAATTTATATCACGATTTTTAAGTTAAGGCTGCCGGGTTATAATTTCAATGCATTAACAATATGTTTTATTAACTCAGCTTCTATAAACGGTTTGGTAACAAAGCCCGAGAATCCTTTTTTTGAAAGCTTTTCGGTTTCTGATAGTTTGGCGTTACCGCTGATGGCAATTACCGGCACTTCACTTAATGGCGCTTTTGATTGCCTTATTGCTGCAATAAGTTCATGCCCATTCATGGTGGGCATCTGAATATCAGTTAATACTACCCTTATGGTTTCTTTAGTTAAAATGTCTAATGCTTCTTTTCCGTCAAATGCCTGGTAAAACTTGATATTCCACTTGCTTGTCATCATCTTCAGGAACATTAAACTTAGCTCATTATCATCAACAGCCAGGATACTTATTCCGTTGAGCAACGATAATGGGTCATCGATTTTTTGTTTATCTATAAAGTCATTAATGTTTTTACCCTCCTCATAAGGAATGCAAAAGCTAAAAGTACTGCCCTTACCCGCATTGCTTTTTACACTGATCTGCCCTTTTTGCAACAGAACAAGCTGTTTGCAAATATAAAGCCCAAGGCCTGTCCCCGTTTGGCCCTTAGCAGAGTTGGTTTGATAATATTTTGAGAAAAGATTTACCTGCTGTTCTAAACTAATCCCAGCCCCCGTGTCAACGATATCAACCTTTAACCTATGCTCGTCATTTAGTGATGTAAGGCTTGCATTTACTGTAATACTACCTGTACTGGTATATTTAATGGCATTACTGAGCAGGTTAACCATAATTTGTTTAAGCCTGAAACTATCTCCTAAAATCAAAGCTCCCCTATTGCCCTCAAAGTTATAATCAAGATCGAGTTGCTTTTTGGTGGCGCTAAATTCCATGCTTTCAATAACCTCTTTTAATACAAAATCAGCATTAAACGGATCTTTATTGATCTTAAATTCACTATTCTCCATTTTCGCGGCATCCAGCGTATCATTCAGTGTACGCAGCAGCATATCAGAAGACAACCTGATAGAACCCAGCATATCGGCCTGGCGGGGAGATAGCTGAGTTTGACTGAATATATACAGGAAACCCTTAATG
>NZ_JBFUJG010000334.1:0-1992 GCF_056401495.1 Mucilaginibacter sp. P4_E8 | reverse complement strand
AAATAACCCAATGAATCTGTAGTAATGGGGGTTAGTTTATCCGATGTCCAATTAATTTGATCTGTTTTATAAGATAGTTTAAATGATTTGGGTGTATAGATCTTGTTTGATTGGAGTTTGATGTGCATAAAAGTAAGCACTGTTGAATCACTGTTGCCTGCTGCCGTCCCTGCTGCTGAAACAGAATCACTATGCTGTTGAGCAAAACAATTGAAAAATATAAGAAGGAAGACAGCAATTAACCCCGCTATTTTAAAAACCCCGCGCGATTTCATAATTATTGGTTTATAGGTCAATAATATTACACTAATATAATAATAATGAGCTATTTATCAAAGTCGCATCTTGTCTTATAATTACGTTTGATATAGGAAAGAATAACGCAGTTTTATCCAACAAAAAAGCCCGTGGTTTACCACGGGCTTTTAATATTTATAAGGCTTCTGGCTTATTGCCCCTGGGCCAGTGTATAGCCAATTTTGCCGTCAAAATTCATCAGGAATTCAACCGAACAAACTTTTGCCAGTTCAGAAAAATCTGCAGCAATATGCAGCAGTTCTTTTTGAGTGATCTCTTTGCCGGCTTTTTTCTCAAAACGTACACGGTACTCATTTACCAGTTCGGTGTAAATGGAGCCGGTAGGCCAAACCTGGGTACCCCGGTTTGAGATCATTACCAGTTCAAAATTATCGGTAAGTACTTTTTTTGCCATTGCAGCAAGTTCATCAGGCTGAACCCTGGCTTCCACAAAAACATCAACCCCAATCATTTCTTCTTTAATGTTTTTAGTAACGGTCAGCTTGTTTTTTAGCGGTTGCAGGTGATTGACCCTGGTTTCAAAATCAGGATTTGAAAAAACACCTCCGTTAGCCGGTACCTTACCTAAATTGGCAATAATGGCATCGGTAAAAGCATTGGTATTTGAAGCCGGGATAGATTTATCACCAAAATCGCCGGTATGAACGCCCTGCTCTAAAGTATACAACAGTGCATTTTCAATATCTGCAGCATTTTTTGAAAAGCCCAGGAAACGCAGCATCGAAATACCAGAAAGCAATAAAGCGGTAGGGTTGGCAATGCCTTTACCTGCAATATCTGGAGCGGTACCGTGTACCGCTTCAAATATGGATATATTATCGCCAATGTTGGCTGATGGCGCAAAACCAAGTCCGCCAACTAAACCGGCACACAGGTCAGATACAATGTCGCCCTGCAGGTTGGTTAAAACAATGGCCTCAAATGTTTGCGGCCGGGTTACCAGTTTCATGCACAGGTCATCAACAATAATGTCTGATGCTTCAATATCCGGATACTCCTTGGCTATTTCCTGAAAGGTTTCCAGGAATAAACCATCGGTAAGTTTCATAATATTGGCTTTATGACCGCAAGCCAATTTTTTAAGACCTTTGCGGCGCGCCATTTCAAACGCGTAACGGATCACCTGTGCCGAACCCGGCCGGGTAATGATCCTGCGACCAACGGCAACATCATAAGTAAGCAAGTGCTCAATGCCGCCGTAAGTATCTTCAATATTTTCGCGTATGATGGTAAGGTTAATAGGAATGCCTGCTTTGGAGAAAACGGTATCAACACCGTTCAATGTCCTGAAATCGCGCTGGTTGGCATAAGTGTTCCAAACTTTACGGGCTGTTACATTTATACTTTTAACACCTTTGCCTTTTGGGGTTTCCATGGGGCCTTTAAAAAGCAGACCTAATTTTTCAATGGTTTCCTTAGCTTGCGCCGTCATCCCGGTAGAGTGCCCTGCATCAAAATATGATTTGCCCATTTCCACAAATTCATATTCAAGTTGTACATTGTTAGCTTCAAAAACTTTAAGTACGGCCTGCATTATTTCGGGACCGATCCCATCACCGTTGGCAACTGCTATTTTGGTTTTCATTAAAAAGAGTATTTATGTAAAAAACGGTGCAAAGGTAGCTGTTTTAGGGGTATTTTGCAGGTCTGAGAGCTAATGTCACTCAATTTGTG
>NZ_JBFUJG010000333.1:0-2001 GCF_056401495.1 Mucilaginibacter sp. P4_E8 | reverse complement strand
AATATACATCGCGGCCATGAAAAGTATATGATCCCTCAGAGCCTTGCCTTCGGTTAACAGCTTCATCAATTTCTCTTATCTCCGCTATCCCTAAAGCTTCGGCTACCAAAGTTAATGTGCCATTGTCGGGCGTTACAATAAATTGCCCGGTATTGGTTTTCAACACTACCGATTTTCGTGCAGTGCCTACTCCGGGGTCAACAACCGAAACAAACACTGTGCCTGCGGGCCAATAAGCAACGGTTTGGTATAAACGATAGGAAGCTTCCCATATATTATAGGCCGGTATTTCATGGGTCAGGTCGAACAATTTCAAATCAGGCGAAACACCCATGGCCACACCCTTTATAGCCGAAACAGCGCCATCTTTTAATCCAAAATCTGATTGAAAAACCACGATCTTGTTTTGAGCATGGGTGTAAAGTGCGGTTACTAATAGTAATAATATGATAAGTAATTTTTTATTCATAAAATATCTAAATATTGTAAATGGCCTGTCATCCTGAGCTTGTCGAAGGATCGCGCGCAGAGGCCCGCCCACCATGCTTCGACTGGCTCAGCATGACAACCCCCTCTTTCTACTTCACCGCCTTTACCAGTAACACCTTATCATCCAATCCTGCAGGTACGGCTATCTCATTGCTTGTAACCATTAAGGTTTGTATCACTTTGCCTGTAACAACATCCGTCCACGTGACTTTAAATTTTCCTTTTGGCAAATTAAGCAATAATGTATATGGTTTCATAGCAATATGCTCCATGTAGATAACCCATTGCTTACCATCATCACTAAGCGCCTCTGTAGTCGCGCCAGGCGAGGCTTTCACTATATGTTGATCGGGATGTAGCTTTACAAGGTCCAGCGCGTCAAAATAACGCTTCAGTACACCAAATTGCTTCCGTAACTCCGGACTACCGCCACCAGGTGCTTTATAGGAAGTGTCCTGCCYGGTTTCCATACCAGCCGAAAAGGAATAATCCAACATATTAAATAAAGCCCCACCTGCCATTAAAAATCGCCAGGCCTGCCTCCGGTATGTCGTGTTCAAATTTCCCGCGAAACCGGTTTCATTAAAGCCTATCACCTTATTCAGGTAATAATTTTCGTCGACAGCCTTTGGCAGCGCATAGTGAAAATTAAAAATGGAAATATCAGGATCGGGATTGGTAATTGGATATTGAAAATTGGATATGTTTTGTGAAATAAGGTGCTGCTTCGGTAATTTACTTTCTTCGTCTTTGATCCATCCCGCTACCTTACGCTGCCAGTCGTTTGAACGTTGCGATACGATCTCCAGGAAATTCCTGAAATCCTTTATATCGCCATATTCGTTGCGTAAAATCACCGTATCCTTCTGAATGGCATAGGGCTCATTCTGTACCTCAAAATAAATATTGTCAAAGCCATTAAGCTCCTTTACAATTTTGCGCACATACTTTTCCTGATAAGCTAAAATATTGCCGTTTAATAAAGTATTGGCCAAAGCCGCACTGATATCATCGGTTTTATTGATGTTGTTTTTAGTGTTGAGCGGACTATATTCCCAACCGTGCTGGTAGTATGACGAAAACAGGTTCACTTCCACAATTACCCCATTATGGTTGGCCTCGGTCATAAACTGTTTTAAGCGGATGAAAAAATTTTCGTCCCATTTATCAAGGTCGAATTTATTGCCGCCAAGTTCAAATCCGTTTTGATCACTACGTTTCCAGGGCAATAGTAAATTTTGCTCAGATGGTGCAAGGGTATTGTTTTTAATGCCAAAATCGCCCGGCTTTTCTATATAAGCACCGGTGAATAAGCGGGTGGTGTTCAAGCCATCTTTGGCCATAGTTTGCAGATAGGTTTTATAATTAAACCCCAAATTGAGCACCGCTCCATAATGCTCACCCGAACCTACCAGCAAAGTAGGCTTACCCTTATATAAAAAGTAGTGTGGGTTTTGCGGATGAAGTTTTATTGGTTGATTGGTTTGTGCTAATAGCGCAGCAGATAATAAC
>NZ_JBFUJG010000332.1:0-2013 GCF_056401495.1 Mucilaginibacter sp. P4_E8 | reverse complement strand
CTTTACTTCACCCATCCGCCGTTATCCTGATGTAATGGTGCACAGGCTCCTGTTTCATTATTTAAATGGAGGTCAATCTGCCAATGCCGAGCATTACGAAAAACTGTGTTCGCACAGTTCGCAAATGGAGAAGAAAGCAGCTGATGCCGAGCGTTCATCGGTAAAATACAAACAGGCCGAATATTTGAAAGATCAGGTTGGCAACATATTTACCGGCATCATATCTGGTGTTACCGAATGGGGCATGTATGTAGAAATCATTGAAAATAAATGCGAAGGCATGATCCGTTTGCGTGATATATCTGATGATTTTTATACTTTGGACGAGAAAAATTATGCTATCATTGGCCAGCGTAAAAAGAAGATCTATCAACTTGGCGATGAAGTGAGTATCAGGGTAAAAAATGTTGACCTGACTAAAAAGCAAATTGATTTTTCGTTAGTACAGGAGTAATACGTTAGTTGATTGGTTGCCATAAGTTAGCTTAACCGCTCGCTTGATCAACCCAATCAACTATTTAACTAATAAAATGAAGAAACTTACAGATCTGCAGGTATTAATAAATGAAGCTGTTGATAAACTTACCTTTCCTGAATCCCCTGCGGAGTTATATGAACCCATAAGTTATATATTGGCCCTGGGCGGTAAACGCCTGCGCCCTGCCCTGCTGCTCATGGCTTGTGATCTTTTTGGCGGCGATGTGGAAAGCGCGGTTGAACCTGCTTTGGCAATAGAGGTATTTCACAACTTCACGCTGATGCATGATGATATTATGGATAAAGCGCCATTGCGCCGCGGTCAGGTAACTGTACATGAAAAATGGAACGCTAATGTAGCCATCCTCTCTGGCGATGCCATGATGGTAGAATCGAACAAGCTGATGATGAAGGTTCGGGACGCCATTTTACGCCCGGTAATGGATGTATTTAACGAAACAGCCACGGGGGTATGCGAAGGTCAGCAGATTGATATGAGCTTTGAGGAGCGCAATAATGTAAGCATTAATGAATACCTGAATATGATACGCCTTAAAACAGCGGTATTATTGGGCGGTACCTTAAAAATAGGCGCCATTATTGGCGGCGCTGAATTAAACGACGCGGATCTGTTATGCAGCTTTGGCGTAAACCTGGGCATAGCTTTCCAGTTACAGGACGATATACTTGATGTATACGGAGATCCTGATAAATTTGGCAAACAGGTTGGGGGGGATATTATATCCAACAAAAAAACTTACCTGCTCATCAAAGCTCTTGAACTGGCTGAAAACCAACAAGCTAACGAGTTAAATAACTGGCTCACCGTGCGGCAATTTGATGCGCAGAATAAAGTGACTGCCGTAACTGACATATATAACCAACTACAAATAAGACAACATGCAGAAAAAGCTATGCAAACCTATGCAGAGCGCGCATTTAATGCATTAGACAATATAAACCTGCCCGAAGAACGCAGACAGTACCTGAGACAATTTGCCGATAGTTTGCTGGTAAGGGAGCATTAAAACTTGAGTGATGCATATAGATCTTTAGATAGAATTTATATGCTCAAAGTTTGATTTGATTATCCTGCTAAAGGTCATTTTTTATAATCTTCAAACAAGATGTCTTCGTTTGTTCTATAATTTTACAAGATAGACTTCAAATTTTCTTTGTTCAAAAGTTTCTTTAAGGTCCTGTAGGTATTTAAAATCTTCTTCGTATTGTATTATATTCAGCAACTCCCTCCCTGAATTAGTCAAACCATAACATGAAAAGGGCATTTTTTCAATATTATCATTACTTATCCATATAGCATGTCTTAAATACTTAAAAGCTACGCCCATTTTACTTATTTCTTCATTTTCAGTTTTTACATAAAATTCTGCACTTTTCTTCTTGGTAAAAGCTAAAGTATCTGATTCAATAATTATTCCTGATGAACGCATGATTAACAATTCCGCATAACTGATATTAAGTTTTTCAAAATCTTTTATATCATCCTTTAACATATAACCATCACGGGTAAAATAA
>NZ_JBFUJG010000331.1:0-2019 GCF_056401495.1 Mucilaginibacter sp. P4_E8 | reverse complement strand
CCCTTAGGTGGCAGTAAAGGTGGTTTATGGATGCGGGTTAGAAATACATTTATCATTTTTATAGTGAGCGGATTTTGGCACGGAGCAAACTGGACATTTGTAATATGGGGCGCGCTAAATGCACTTTTTATAATGCCCTCTATAATTTTCAAAACCARCAGGAGCAACTTAGAAATAGTAGCAAAAGGCAAGTCCCTTCCTTCTCTGCGGGAGCTTTTTGATATTCTGCTAACCTTCTCTTTAACTTTAATAGCATGGATATTTTTCCGCTCGGCAAGTGTAGGGCAAGCGCTACAAATAATAGGCGGTATATTTTCTAAAGACTTATTTAAGATGCCTCAAACGTCACCCCGACCTGTAATTCTGGTTATAATCATTTTATTCGTGATCATTGAATGGATTGGGAGGGAAGGAAAGTATGCTATTGAAAATATAGGGATAAGGTGGACACCTGTTTTAAGGTGGAGTTTTTATTCATTCATTATAGTTTGTATAGGCATGTACATGCAAACGAGCGGGTCAGATTTTATTTATTTTCAATTTTAGTTATGAAACGATTTAYAGTTAGACTATGCTTATTTATAGCGTTTGCCAGCGTTTTTTATATCATAACGATATTAATATTTGGAACATTAATTCCCTCGTCGCTTGCTAAAAACTTTGATGATTTTGGGGGATTGGGCTTTACCAGCAGGAGGATGAGCGAGGCGGCAAAGGTAAATGGAGTTGATGTAATAATTATAGGATCATCACATGCTTACAGGGGTTATGACCCGAGGATATTTAAAAAGGAAGGATTAAGTGTTTTTAATCTTGGCTCAAGTTCTCAATCGCCATTACAAACAAAATACCTGGTAGAAAAGTATATTAAAAATTTAAAACCAAAATTTGTTATTGTTGACATATATCCCATTTTATTTGGTGTGGATGGCTTAGAATCGCAAATAGATTTGATATCAAGTGGATTAATGGATAAGGATATCGTGAAAATGTCGTTCGAAATTAATAACATCAGGCTTTATAACAGTTTAATATTTGGCGCATTTAATAATACGTTCCATTTAAGAAAGCAAAAGAAATTAGACAAAAAAGGAGATACCTATATTCCCGGAGGATATGTGCAATCATATGAAAGTTTGAAATTTAAGAAGGTAAGATTTACTCAAAAAATTAGTGTATCTGCTTTACAGTTAGGCGCATTTAAAAAAATGCTGGCTGAGTTGCGGCACAGAAACATTAAATACATCATAGTGCAGGCGCCTTTTTCAAAATCGAACTATAATTCCTATACAAATAATGATGAAATTGACAGGTTGTTTTCTGGTTTGGGTGAGTATTATAATTTCAATAAAATATTGAATTTACCTGATAATATGTACTATGATGATAGTCATTTAAATCAGTTTGGAGTTAATATATATAATGCCAAACTAATTGATACGCTAAAGAGATCTGGTATTTTAAATACCGTGGCTGGACTTAAACCCACCGATTGTGTAAAGAACTACCAGGCTTTAAATGATAAGTAACATCATATTGCAAGTGGGCGTTTGACTTATTTAGCTCGCTGTTTATAAAATAAAGAAAGCCCGGATCAGAGTTAACAACTCGGGTCCGGGCTTTCTTTTAATAGGTTCAGTTAATTTTATATTGCAATATTTTCGACTACTGGAAAATGGTGTAGTTTATTATAGTACGCAAAATCCTTATGGTTTATTTCCTTTTGAGGCAGGGATTTAAAATAATCCAGGGTGATCTTGAGGCCCTCGCTTCTGGCGACTTTGGGTTCCCAGCCTAAAATGCTCCTTGCTTTGGTAATATCCGGGCGGCGCTGTTTGGGGTCATCCACCGGTAATGGCAGGCTGATGAGCTTTTGATCGGTGCCGGTAAGCTTAATGATCTCTTCGCCAAATTGTTTGATGGTGATCTCATCCGGGTTGCCGATGTTCATGGGTTGTGCATAGTCGCTGTGCAGCAGGCGGTAAATACCTTCTACCAGGTCATCCACATAACAAAAGG
>NZ_JBFUJG010000330.1:0-2048 GCF_056401495.1 Mucilaginibacter sp. P4_E8 | reverse complement strand
GAGCTGGTTATGTTGGTGGCCCAACTATGGCGGTAATTGCAAAAAAATGTCCCCACATTAAAGTTACAGTTGTTGATTTGAATGAGCAGCGTATTGCTGCATGGAATGATCCGGATGTTAATAACATTCCGGTATATGAACCAGGTTTAAGCGAAGTTGTTGCCGAAGCCAGGGGCCGCAATTTGTTTTTTTCAACAGATGTTGAAGCGGCTATCGACGAAGCACAGATGATCTTTATATCTGTTAATACGCCAACTAAAACTTATGGTGCCGGCAAAGGTCAGGCTGCAGATTTAAAATGGATTGAACTTTGTGCAAGACAAATTGCCCGTGTTGCAAAAGATGATAAAATTATTGTTGAAAAATCTACTCTACCCGTAAGAACAGCAAGTGCAATAAGGGATATCATTACACATACAGGTAGTGGTGTACATTTTCAAATCTTATCTAATCCTGAGTTTCTTGCCGAAGGAACTGCCATGGAAGATCTGGATGCCCCGGATCGCGTATTGATAGGTGGCGATAGTACACCGGAGGGCCAGGTGGCAGTTAAGGCACTGGTTGAGGTATATGCTAACTGGATTCCGCAAGAACGTATTTTAACTACTAATGTTTGGTCGTCTGAATTATCAAAATTAACCGCAAATGCGTTTTTAGCGCAAAGGGTTTCTTCTATTAACTCACTAACTGAACTTTGTGAAAAAACAGAAGCCGACATCAGTGAAGTTGCCCGGGCAATAGGTACCGATAGCCGAATTGGACCTAAATTTCTGAAAGCATCAGTTGGTTTTGGTGGTTCATGTTTTCAAAAAGATATTTTAAACCTTGTTTACATTGCCAGGAGCTATGGTTTGCAGGAAACAGCTGATTACTGGGAACAGGTAATTATTATGAATGATCATCAAAAGAAGCGTTTTGCCAATCAGATGATCAAAAATCTATATAATACTGTTAATGGCAAAAAAATAGCATTTTTAGGCTGGGCATTTAAAAAAGATACAAATGATACCAGGGAATCAGCAGCTATTTATGTAGCCGATCATTTATTATATGAGCAGGCCGATATTTCGGTTTATGATCCTAAAGTTCCTGAACGTCAGGTATATGCTGATCTTGACTATTTGGCTACCCGCAGCCCTGAGGAAAACAAAAAAGGGGTGAAAGTAGTTGAAGATCCTTATGAAGCATGTAAAGATGCTCATGCTATTGCCGTTTTAACTGAGTGGGAAGAATTTAAGAATTACGACTGGCAACGCATATATGATAGCATGTTAAAACCTGCTAAGATTTTTGACGGCCGTAATTTGCTTGATGCCGAAAAATTGAGAGCTATAGGATTTCAGGTTAGATCAATTGGATCAACCCTTTAATAGATAATTCAATAACCCTATAAAATATAAAGAGCGAATTGAAATCATTTCAATTCGCTCTTTTTTGCAATAAAGTTATAAGGTCGCTGCGTTATTTATTATAAAGATTCTTTAACCTTCATCCCATCTCTTTTAATGATATAAGCCGGAACGCCAACTACGGTACTATTGCCGGGTACATTTTTTACCACTACCGCATTTGCACCTACAATTGAATTTCCTCCTACAGTTACATTGCCTATTACTTTTGCGCCGGCTCTTATAGTTACATTATCTTTAATCACGGGCGAATCGGCACCATTAAACCCAATGGTTACCTGTTGATTTATCCAGCAATCCTTACCAATTGATTTTGCAGTTATAATGGTAGCAAAACCATGCTGAATATAAAGGCCTGGTCCAATGTCTTGAGTGTGTATAAATAATGTGTTCATCTTTGGGCAAAGAAAATTTATCAGCACAGAAACACTTCCCACCCTATTATAAAAGAGATTTCTAAATTCAGGATAATAGGTCATTAATTTAATGAAACCAGCCTGTGTGCCTCCTGCCGCTTTCTTATTTATTTTCATCCATCTTAAAATGTCATAAATAATAATAGTTTTTTTACCGTGTATGTTAAAAATAATCACATGAGGAATAAGCCTTATTAGGCTAATAAGGAGCATTGTGGTTTTA
>NZ_JBFUJG010000329.1:0-2055 GCF_056401495.1 Mucilaginibacter sp. P4_E8 | reverse complement strand
AGTATATTCAGCATCGAAACTATGGAACCATCTGCGTTACGCTGGTTAGATGCAGGGGATATGGAAATGGTTAAAAAAGAGCAAGTATTATATCATTCAATGATTGAGCATGCTGCCGAAAAGCAAGCCGAATTTATGAGGCATTTTTTCTCATACCTCAAAGACAGCCCTACACAGCGTTATGAAAACCTGTTAAAGGAAAAGCCTGAAGTGATCAGGCGTGTACCATTGCAGCACATAGCTTCGTACCTGGGCATTACGCAGGTATCCTTAAGTCGCATCAGGAATAAGATCAAATGATCATTTGTATTATTTAACTTTTGTTAAATACTTTTTAATTAATACTACTGAGTTTTGTGATACAAATTTGGATTGTATGAAACCACAATTGAATGCTATAACCATTGCTGTAAAAGACATAGTGAAACTGAAGCTATTTTATGTTGAACTGTTTGAATGGGAAATCATGGATGAGAGTCCTGATATTGTGATGTTTAGATTAGATCACATCATTTTGACACTTTACAAGAAAAAGGATCATGCAAAATATTTAGACTTACAGCAAGGAGAATATAATCACCCCAAATTTTATCTGACTATAAATACCGATTCGCGCCGGAAAACTGATGATTTATTCGCAGAACTGAAAGTTAAAGGCGTAAATATTATTAAAGAACCGCAACAGTTTTTTTGGGGCGGTTACGGAGGTATCATAGCCGACCCCGAAGATAATTATTGGGAGATCTGTTATAATCCTGTTTCATGATCATCCTTAAATAATCATTATTTTACCATTCAAACAAAATGAGTTTACTTAAAATAATCCCGAAAATCATTTATGACGATATTAGTATCGGCCTAAAGTTTTTTACCGCCCTGGGGTTTGAAGTAAAGTACAGCGATGATGGATTTTATATCATAAAACGCGATAATGTAACCATTCAACTGGTGGTAAGTGAAGAAAACTTTACCATAGGCGACAGGCCAGAGTATAGGATAGAGACAGATGATATTGAAGATTTTTATGAGGAGATCAGCACTAAACATCCCGAAATTCTTCACCCTAATTTAAACGTAATCAAGCACCAGCCCTGGGGATTAAAGGAATTTGCCTTGCACGATGAAACTTCGGTTTGTATTATCATACAACAACCATATCAATATACCCTACCCCCGCATGATACCCATGACAAATGAACAACCATCTTTACAAGACCGCGATTACAGTTCTATCAGTCCCTCAGCAAGGTCGTTATTATTATTAAAAGGTTTAACGGACATTCCCTTTGCCCGCGAAGCGGCTGAGTTAATTAGCCGGCCACTTGCTTATCAACCTGATTTTAATATCAAGGATTTTGCATTTTGGGCCAGGGTGCTGCATTTTGAATCCCGGTATAAGAGTATTAATCAGTTATTATCAGATCTGCCTGTTAAAAATGTATTAGAGCTTTCATCGGGATTTTCTTTCCGTGGGTTAAATACGGTTATTAATAATGATATTTATTATGTAGACACCGATCTGCCTGATGTAATTGATACCAAGTTAAACCTTCTGGCAGCCTTGCAACACAATATAACATCAAAGGGCAAACTGGAAACTTTGCCGCTGAACGCGCTGAATGAAGCTGATTTCACTGCCGTTGCCAATCATTTCCCCGAAGATGAAATTGTAATTGTAAACGAAGGCTTACTGGTTTATCTTGACATGAACGAAAAGAAAAAGCTATGCCATAACATCCGCAGTGTGCTTAAAAAAAGAGGTGGATACTGGATCACTGCTGATATTTATGTTAAATCGGAAAGGAAGCTCTCCAACTTAACCCCGAACGATCAGTTACAGCAATTTTTCAAGGAACACCGCATTGAAGAAAACAAATTTGAAAGTTTTGAAGAGGCCGAAGCTTTTTTCAAAAGCGAAGGTTTTATAATTGACAAAGAAGCAGAGCGCGGACATCAAGCATTAGGTTCATTAAAATATTTGTCAGAAAGTGCAACAGAGGAACAGTTTACCAATTTTAGAAAGGCCGGGCGGATCCGTACTTCATGGCGTTTGAG
>NZ_JBFUJG010000328.1:0-2060 GCF_056401495.1 Mucilaginibacter sp. P4_E8 | reverse complement strand
GCCCATACACCGGCTCCCTTTAAAGCCATGATAAGGGCAATAACACCAACTACTATATTTGATACATTGTCTATAAAGGCCAATTTTTTAAATTTCATTTGCTTGGTAAGCTGTGCTTTATGCACCAGGTTTACCGGGCTTACTAAAATACCGATACTAAGGACTGGGATAATGGTTGTAAGAATAGGCTTGTTATAAAACATGGCAGCCAAAGGCCCCACGCCAAAACTCATAATAAGGAATAATAAAATAGACCAAATTACTCCTGTCCAGAAAGCTGTGTGATAGTGTTCGTTACGCAAATGTTCATCTTTCCGCTGCACGAGTGCTGAGCCTACACCTAAATCATTTAGTATCTGTACAAACCCTGTGAATACAGTTGCCATGCCTACTAATCCAAATTCACTTGGAAACAGTAGCTTAGCCAACACCAATTTTAAAATAAAATTAAAAGATTGGTTTATAACCAATTGGATAAAATTCCAAAATATTCCAGAAGCGACTAACTTTTTATCCGTAGTAGATGCGGCTTCAGTAAGTACACTACTCATTTGATTTAATACGTGTTTTTAGATCCGTAATCATATTGTTTGTGTCGGTTTATGCAGAATTTTATAATCAATTCAATTGATTATGTAAAACCGGGTATATTCCCGTTTTGCGTAATTCGGGCCGGGGGGTAGTAATTTGTTGATATAAAAGCAGATGATTCTTAATATAATTATCTACAGAAAATTTTTGGGCGTGCTTTACACAATTTTTCTTTTTTTCGGCTATCTCACCTTTATTGCTCAAAATGTGACTTATTATAACTGAAAGGTTTCCCTCATCAGGCGAATAGGTCCAAGAGCTGTTAGGATCATAGATTTCTTTGAGCCCCCCCCTATCTGACTGACAAACAGGAACCGAGTAAGATAAGGACTCTATCACCGTCCTGCCAAAGGGCTCATTCCACAAAGCCGGAACTATCAAAATATCAATTTGCTTATAAAAATCATCTGGTTTTGATACACCTATAAATTCGTATTGAATGTTTTTTAATATATCACCAAGTTGTGCTATAAATTGAGGATCGCCTTTACCAGCGAAAATAATTTTCAATACTGATTTTTGTATGTCAGTTAATTTAGCTAATTCATTTGCCAGGTACAACACACCCTTATCTTCTGCTATTCTTCCAATATACCCGAAATGTATTTTTTCTGTGATTGGCTTTACCGTTGCATTTAAACAATTTTTGGTAGCATTATATACCACGTTGCTAAACTGATCAGGGATCTGTAAAAAGGCTTTATGCTTATTTAGTATGTATTGACTTATACCAATGAAATGATCAGGGTATAACATGAAATTTCTTTTTATGCTACTGGTTACCTTACATGGCTGACATAGGACTTCGCAATTTTTATTATTATTAAATAAGCTACATTTATGACAAAGCAAATAATAATCACGCATGGTGTGTACCAGAGGGATTTTATTGCTTTTTATAGTTTTCCAGATAAAAGGTGAAAAACCCTGAATGGTATTAGTATGAACAAGATCGGGACGTATTTTTTTTAAGATTGATGAAAAGCTGAAATGATAAAACATATTGCAGCTATCAAGCAGGTGCCAGAAAGATTTAAAAATCCCATTTACATGGGCAACGCCGTTATAGGTAGAATATATATTTCTTTGCTTTAAGCTTATTACCGCAACCCCATTAACACGATAAACCTTATTAACCGGGCCCGTAGTAAGTACATATACCTGATTACCTGCCTTTGTTAATCCCTCTGCCAGTAGCTGAACGGATATCTCGGCCCCGCCAACAAATGTGGGGTAATAAAAGCTGCTTATAAGTAAAACTTTCATGCCAAATTATTGTAAGAACTATCTGTATTCAGTATTAGAGGTACAACTTTTCTTTCAGAAAGATATCTACTCTGTACGTATGACCTGATTTTTAATACAAACTGGCTTTCATCAAAATATTGGGCGTGCGCCCGAAGGAAAGCCGGATCAAACTCTAATTGTTCAAACAGATTAACAGCATCTTGTAGCGCTTGTACTGTTTG
>NZ_JBFUJG010000327.1:0-2067 GCF_056401495.1 Mucilaginibacter sp. P4_E8 | reverse complement strand
ATCGTATTGTTCATTATCTGAGAAACCATGGACAGTTTTCAAAAAGGATAAAAAAAAGATACGAGACATTTTGGAATGATTCACAGGCCGAACAAATAAGAAATATGCCTATGAGTCAGCACGATTGCATTGAAAAATGGAAAGCAGCTCCGTACTGGCAAAGAAAATTAAGCAATAAATATAATGCACGTGAATTTGCCCAAATGCATGGGTGCCAGGTGCCGGATTTATACTGGAAAGGTGCCGATGTTGAAAACCTTGATTTTTCAAAACTTCCACCCTATTATGTTATTCGCCCTACCATAGGCCATTCTTGCAATTATGTATTTGTTATGGATAACGGGCAAAATCTTTTTGATAAAAAACAATACACACACGAAGAAATAAGAGCTATCATGAAACGGGAAGTAACTAAAAATCAAAATCTTGAATTTTTAGTTGAAGAGTTTTTACAGAACGAGGAAGGAAATCATGCCATACTTACAGACTATAAATTTTATTGTTTCAATGGCGAAATAGCATGCTTATATGTCATTAACAGATTAAGCCCTAAAAGCGGATTTGGTGCATTTTATGATGAGGATTGGAACCTGGTAAAAAAAGTACAATTTAATTATAAGCCCAAACTTAATCAGCAGGCCCCCGCTTGTTTTAAAGAAATGGTTAAAACAGCTAAAACTTTGAGCAAAAGCTACGATATGTTTGTGCGGATTGATTTATATGCTACCCGGAAAGGCTGTGTTTTTGGTGAATTTACACCTACGCCATCCATGGGAATGAACTTTACAAGCTTTGGTAAAAAGCTAATGCTTAGTTATTGGGATAAATATTGCAACGGCTACATTTAACTTATTTTAAACAAACAGACTTTGCAGAATTGTTTCTGTTAAAAGACTAATTTTCATGGAGCGTTTACCTTGTTATCATTGTTATACAATGTATCCAAATAAAAGCCAATGTGTCCTAAAAAAGTAGCATCAATGACACATTATAAAAAAACATACAACAAATAAGAATATTTAAAAATACATAATAATACTTAACTACCTAATTCTGAAGCTGAATGATTATTGAGCATATATTGAGTACATTTTTTACACCTAATTACGAGTTAGGCACACATATTGTTTAGATAAATATAATCTACCTAAAAGTGGGTTATTTTTAATTAATAGTGGGGAGATTAGCAGGGGTGCTTTTCTCCCTTTTTTTATATTTAAGCTTAGATTACCCTGTTTTCAGTGAGTTTAAAAGTTTCACTGCATTGGCCAACCGGCTGGCAAGAAAGACTCTCAGACAGCGCTTATAATCAGCACCCTATTACCTACCAAACGCATTGCAGAAAGGCAAAAAATTCCCCGACTCATTTATGTACTTCCGAAACTTAAGAGCAGAATTTTATCAGTAAGCATATATATGCATTACTTATGCTGTCGCTTTGGAACGCCGCAACTCTTCAAACAATTCAATTATCTTTTTTTGCAGATCTATAATTTCAGCTTCCTGGTCCATCAGGCGTCTATTAGCCATCTCCAATTCATCCATATGTCCGGAACCTGACTTAACCTCCTCCAATGTAATTAACTGAATTACAGACATTTCAAATAAAACAGCCAGGCGTTCAAGTTTTGATAGATTAATATCGGTTAGCCCAGTTTCAATCTTTGATAAAGCCAGAATAGAAATATCCGCACGTTTTGCAACATCCTCCTGGCTCCATCCTCTCTGAAAGCGCAGATATTTGATCTTTTTGCCTATTGTATACATCTTACTAAAATAACAGAAATTGATAAAAAATATTATTAAATCACTTTTTTAATTTATAATAATATACAAAAAATTCCTGGGTTATGACCATAGCCATCATGTCTGTTTAAATAAGCTATTTCATTTCAACTAATTTCACCATAAAATTCAAGAAACACCTCATTAATTTGCAAAGAGGAAATACGTTGAATTATCAGAAAAGACCTGCATGGTCTTATTTGTACAATATTTAACTTAAAGTTAATTAAATATATTAAAATTTATTAATTTACTTACGGGGAGATTTAATCGCTATTGAGC
>NZ_JBFUJG010000326.1:0-2075 GCF_056401495.1 Mucilaginibacter sp. P4_E8 | reverse complement strand
GCTGATATATTCAGCTATCTGCTCCTGTAGCCATACAGCATCACCCTCCCCCGCCGAAAGCTCGTCCAGTAACCAAAGGTCCGCCCCCTCGATCTGCTGGTATCCTATACCGTCTTCCTCCCGGATCGTTGTCCGAAGGATCTCATGACGGCTTACGATCTCCCGGAAAGAACTTTCCAGCGCATCCCGGTCCAGTGAACCACGAAGACGGAATACAYGCGGAATATGGTACTGTACACTGCCCTGCAACCTGTCTATGAACCATAAACGCTCCTGAGCATACGACAGCGGGATACGAKCCCCTGCCTCTCGCTGCCGCAGTTGCGGCAGCAACGACGCTTCATTTAACTCCAGCGAAGCCGACAGGCCTGCTATGGTCGGGTGGTCAAACACCGTGCGGATCAGCAGCTCCTTTCCAAGATCCTTACGGATCGAGGAGATCAGCTGGATCGCCAGCAGGGAATGTCCCCCAAGYTCAAAAAAGTTATCATGGATACCTACCCCCGTTACACCCAGCAGCTCCTCCCAGATCCCGATCAGCGTCAGCTCCAGCGCATTACGACCGCCTTCATACCCCGAAGATGAACCCTGTACGTCAACCTCCGGAAGCGATTTACGGTCTACTTTCCCGTTCGCCGTCAGCGGAACCTGCTCCAGCTCTATCAGTATCCCCGGTACCATATACTCCGGTAACTTGCTTTTGGCGTAACTAATCACTGCTGCATAATTCCAGTTTTGTATTGTCACCACATAACCCACCAGCCGCTTGCCTGTATGACCGTCCTCACGGGCGACCACAACASCCTGGCGTACGCCCGGGCTCTGCTGTAGCACGGACTCGATCTCCCCTAGCTCAATACGGTAACCACGGATCTTTACCTGGTCATCCATACGGCCCAGGTACTCTATATTACCGTCAGGCAACCAGCGGCAAAGGTCCCCCGTCTTATACAATCGCCCGCCCTCTTCACCGTARGGGTCCGGTATGAAACGCTCTGCCGTCAGATCCGAACGGTTCAGGTATCCTCGTGCTACCTGCACACCACCCAGGTACAGCTCGCCAGGAACGCCCAGGGGAAGAATGCCCCCGGCAGCGTCCAGTATATATGCCCGCACACCCGCGTTCGGCTTGCCGATCGTTATACACCCATCCGCATGGATCGGTTCATCCGTTAGCGTGGCRCWYACYGTATTCTCCGTCGGCCCGTACGCATTGATCAGCCGGATCCCCTTTTCGCGGATCATTACTGCCAGCTGCCCGTTCAGCGCCTCTCCCGCGGATACCACCGTCTTCAGACTGAACTCCTGACCCAGCAGCAGCGCCTGGTAGCTCGGCGGCAAGGTCACCAGTTCGATCGACTCTGACTGAAGCAGCCTCCCCAGGGAGGGCAGGTCCAGTAACACCGATTTCGGTGAAAGAACAAGACAGCCGCCGTGAAGCAACGTCAAAAATATCTCATAACACGACGCATCAAAGCTAAAGCTGGCAAACTGGAATACCCGGATACCCGCATGAAGGTTCAGCGGGGCCTGCTGGTTATACAYCAGGTTCACCACGCTCCCGTGCTCGATCATTACCCCCTTCGGACGACCTGTTGAACCCGAAGTATAGATCACATACGCCAGGTCACCCGCGCGAACTTCAGCAGGCACCGGCCCCGACGGATAAACCGACAGCAGCTCCGATAAACTGTCCAGGCTTACCACCAGCGCATCCGGGCTCGCTTCCGAAAGCTGATCCTGGTAGGCACTCTCGCCGAGGATCAGCGATGCTCCTGTATCCTGAAGCATATAACTGATCCGGTCCGCAGGGTAATCCGGATCAACCGGTACATAAGCACCCCCCGCCTTCAGCACCCCAAGGATCCCGATGATCATCTCCAGGGAACGGCCAAGACAGATCGGTACCAGCGTCTCCGATACAACACCGCGGCTCCGCAGGAAATGCCCCAGCTGGTTCGACCGGGCATCCAGCTCACGGTAGCTCAGACGGCTATCCCCGTAAACCACAGCGGTCTCTTCTCCCCGAAGCATTACCTGCTCCCTGAACAGGTCCAGCAGCGTCAATCCCACAG
>NZ_JBFUJG010000325.1:0-2086 GCF_056401495.1 Mucilaginibacter sp. P4_E8 | reverse complement strand
CCGGAACTTCTGGTGGGAGTATCAATCTTACTCAACTGGCATGTGCGCTTGACGCATCAAGCAGCGGTGGCAGTTTTCATGCGCAATTTAACAGCGTTGGTAAATATGTTAAAGTTGATGTTAGCGGCCATGTCGACTTATCACTTCCATCAAAACAAGGTTTAAATCTTGATCTGCGTGCCGACAGGGTAGAATCGAACCTGTTGGGTAACTTTAGCGGAACTAAAGAAAAAGAAAAAATTGAAGGCAAGCTAAACGGTGGCGGCTCGTTGGTAGTAATCAGAGGCAATCGTATCAATCTCAATCTTAATTAAGAAATTATAAAGTAATTAATTACAAGAAAGAGCCTGTCGTTTAAAACGACGGGCTCTTTGTGTTTAAACACTGCCAGCGGCCCATTGCATATTGATTCCTAATCAACTTCAGTTTTCTGCTTTTTATTATTGTATCATAAACGTACACCCACTGTTACGCCTGCGAACAGTTATAAATCATTTTTTTTAAATAAATAATTGATTATCAGTAATTTAATTATTTGGTATGTGTTTTAAACAATATCAGCAGTAATTACATGCTTATCAGTTGCAAGGCAGGTAGGGTAGCGCGGAGTTTGAAATTGAGATTTTTAGAGTTTAGTTTTTAGAATTTACAGATCATGATAAAGAATTATTTACGGATTGCCATACGCAATATTACCAGGCACAAATTTATTTCGTTTATTAATATTTTTGGTTTAACTATTGGGTTGACCTGCGGTATGCTTATTCTGATATATATTGTTAAAGAATTAAGCTATGATAAGTTTAATGCTAATGCCAAAGATATTTATCGTGTAACACGAAGTTTTAATACTCCCGATGGTGTTCAATCACTTTTCCTGGGATCTATAGCACCGCCATTTGGTCCTTTATTAAAAAATGAATTTCCTGATATTAAAAAGGTAACCCAAATACGTGGAAACGGAAATGTAGCAATGCGTTATAAAGACAAACTGCTTACCGAAAAAGGATCGTACTTTGCTGATGAGAATTTCTTTAATATTTTCTCAGTAAAAACTATTAAGGGTGATCCTGCTACTGCTCTTTCTGATCCGTTTACTGTAATGATGACCGAAGAAATGGCCCGTAAATACTTTGGTAACGAAGATCCTATGAATAAAGAGATCAGGCTGGATAATCAGTTTAATTTTAAAGTGACAGGTATTTATAAACCATTTCCGGCAAATTCACAGCTGCACCCTGAAATGCTGTTGTCATTTATCACTTTAAAGGATAGTACCCTATACGGAGATAAGCAGTTACATACCAATTGGGGTAATAATGATTTTTATACTTACCTGCTTTTACCGCCAAATTATAATACAGATCGTTTGGAATCGTTGTTTCCGGCCTTTTTAGATAAGTATGTTCATTTTCCAGGGCAGCCCGGCAATTTTCGCGAATCAAAAAACAGTAAGTTACATATTCAAAAACTACTGGATATACACCTGCACTCACATTTGGATGCAGAAATAGAAACTAATGGTGACATAAAACGGGTTTATATATTTTCGGCCATTGCGCTGTTTATTTTACTGATTGCCTGTATCAACTATATGAACCTTTCAACAGCCCGGTCAACATTAAGGGCAAAAGAAATAGGCATCAGGAAGGTAATAGGCGCACAACAAAAAGAGATCATTGTTCAGTTTTTAAGCGAATCTGTACTGATCACCTGTTTCTCTTTACTACTGGCTCTGGTATTTACCTGGCTCCTTGTCCCGTTGGTCAATAAGTTCTCCGATCTGGATTTGTCATTCAGTAGTTTATATCAGCCTCAGGTGTTATTATCCRTAGTGTTGCTGCCATTTGTAATTGGGCTTATTAGTGGTATTTACCCGGCCATATTTATGTCGTCGTTTAAACCGGTTAAGGTTTTAAAGGGTATATTAAAAGTAGGCTCAGGTAATGTTTCTTTTCGCAAGGTGCTGGTGGTATTACAATTTTCCATTTCAATTATTTTAATCGTAGCAACCACTATTGTATTTCAGCAATTGAGGTATATTCAACAAAAATCACTTGGCTTTGATAAGGAGCATATAATCTGT
>NZ_JBFUJG010000324.1:0-2086 GCF_056401495.1 Mucilaginibacter sp. P4_E8 | reverse complement strand
GGGTAAGTCATTTACATCTATCAATCTTGCTGTGGCACTGGCCTTATCGGGCAAAAAGGTTTTGGTAATGGAAATGGATTTACGTAAACCTACGCTTTCGTCAAAAATGGGTTTACCAAATAGTACAGGTATTACCAATTACATAATTTCAAACGTGGTTAAGCCTGATGATATTATTACGCCATCATACCTTAGCGAAAACCTGTTTGTAATAAGTTCAGGTCCAATTCCTCCTAACCCAATTGAAACCATTCTGAATGTAAGGATGACTAATTTGATGAAAGAGCTTAAGGAAAGATTTGATTACATTATTATGGATGCCCCGCCTATCGGTATGGTTTCAGATGCACAGGTTTTAAGCGATTTTGCTGATCTTACCATTTATGTGGTACGTCATAAATTTACCTTTATTAAACAATTAAATATTCCTGAAGATATTTACAGGAATAAGCGAATGAACAAATTAGGTATTGTAATAAACGATATCGCTATAAGTAATGGTTACGGATACGGTTATGGCTACGGATATGGTTATGGCTATGGATACGGTTACCATGCAGAGGATGAGAAAAGTAAAGGCTCATTGAAGAAAAGGTTTCAACGTGTCTTTAAAAAAGTATAATAAATAGACAAAGAATAAAATAAAGGCGAAAGGTTAAAAGTATTAACTAATGTAAAATACTTTTAACCTTTCGCCTTTTTGTTTTTCATCAAATAATAAGCTATCCCAACTTTGAAGCTTTACAGTGAGTGGTACAGAAAGAGTAAAAGGAACTTTAAAGCGGATGGAAAGCTTTACGTTTATGAGGACTTTTTCTTTTACCTATCCTGTCGCCAAGAAAAACTTACAGCACAAAGGGCCTAACCTTATCCAGGGCAAACTCTAATTGCTCAGCAGGAGTGAGGTCTGTATTATCTAATATAATGGCATCATCGGCTCTTACAAGAGGGCTTTCCTCGCGGGTGGTGTCCTGGTAATCACGATGGGCCAGGTTCTCAAATACATCTTCTAAAGTGATCTCGGGATTTTTACCGGTAATTTCCTTAAAGCGTCTTTCGGCCCGTACTTTTGGATCGGCGGTCATGAATATTTTAACGGTAGCATGGGGGAATACYGTAGTGCCAATATCRCGCCCRTCCATCACAATGTTTTTGGAATGACCCATGCGCTGCTGCTGTTTCACCATCTCCCTGCGTACCTCATGTATAGCTGCCACTTCGCTTACTTTTTCGGATACGGGCATCAGGCGGATCTCTTCAGATACTTCCTCATCGTTCAGGGTAATGTGGGTCTGGTAATCGCGCGAGTGAAAGTTAAGGTGGATGTTTTTTAAAGCCTGGGTAATTTGCTCATGGTTATGCACATCAATGTTGTTGCGTAAAAAATACAGCGCAACAGCCCGGTACATGGCACCGCTATCCACATAAATAAAATGAAGTTTTTTAGCTAAGGCTTTGGCCAGCGTGCTTTTACCGCACGATGAATAACCATCAATGGCTACTACAATATTGTTACTCATAGGTGGCCCTAAAATACAAAAATAAGTGAATGGTTAGCGGAGTTGAATAATTTGATTAGGTAATCGTAGTTAAATAGCCATTCCCTCCAATCAACCACTTAGCCCAATCACCCAAAATTATTACTTTTGAAAAATGAACCTTACTAAATCCAACCTTCAAAAAGAAGTTACCTATAAAACCTCGCGCAGTGGCGGCAAGGGCGGTCAAAATGTAAATAAAGTATCGAGCAAGGTTGAGCTTTTATTTAATATAAATGGTTCTGAATTATTTACTGAAGATGAGAAAGTACTGCTAAGCGAAAAACTGCAAAATCGCTTAAATAAAGATGGTTTTGTACAGGTAATTTGTGATGAGGAACGCAGCCAATACCTGAACAAAGAAAAAGCGATAGAAAGATTGGTGTTGTTGCTTACCCGGGCGCTGCAAAAACCCAAAGTGCGCAAACCTACAAAAGTGAGTAAAGCCGTTAAAGCTGCCCGCCTGGATAATAAAAAGAAACATTCGGCAAAAAAAGAAAACAGGAAAATTAATCATAGTGATTAATAATAGATATGCAGATGTGCGA
>NZ_JBFUJG010000323.1:0-2090 GCF_056401495.1 Mucilaginibacter sp. P4_E8 | reverse complement strand
GTTTTAATACCTTTTTCATGCAACTGGGTTGTTAAATAATCAAGATTATATATCAAAGGTTCGCCGCCTGTAACCACAACGGCTTTTGATGGATGTACAGAGGCATTAGCCACTATCTGATCGGCCGCGGTAAGCGGGTGCAGCTCGGCATCCCAGCTTTCTTTAACATCGCACCAGTGGCAGCCCACATCGCATCCTCCAAGCCGTATAAAATATGCTGCTTTGCCGGTATTGTATCCTTCGCCCTGTATCGTATAAAATTCTTCCATTAATGGAAGCAGCGAGCCGTCGTCTGGAATCTGGTGTGCCATAATATTTTGCAAAGCTACCTATTTAAGCCGAAAGCATAAAGGCCAATGGTAAACGTAAGGTAAAACCTTTATTGAAACATCAGGGGCCTATCCCCTTTCGGGCGATTGGGACTGGATTTGTTTGTCGCCAAAAAAATTTAAAGCGCCAATACCCCACGTGGCCGAACATGCTCACGAATTAAAAGTGATCGTGTTTAATAAATCAGATTTTGAATGGGCCGAATATCATGCTAAAATGGTTTCGCCTGATTGTAAGTTATATTTACAGCCCGAATGGTCAAAATCAAAGGAAATGACCCCGCTTATAGTTGATTATGTGATGAATAACCCGCAATGGGAAATATCGTTACAAACGCATAAATATTTGAATATCCCTTAATATTTGTAACTTACGATAATTATAATCGTATCAAAACAGATGAAAATTGTAATCATCTCGGTTTTATCAATTTTTATTTCTATTTCTGCATGGTCACAGCAAACTACCACTAACAAGGCAGCTTTAAAGTATTTTGCCGCAGCCCACCAAAATCTGGACGACCACACTTATGATGAGGCTATCGACAATCTTCAAAAAGCCATCAATGCGGATTCGAAATTTATTGAAGCACGCGCCCAGTTAGCTGATGTATTTCGTTTAAGGCATTTATATAAACAGGCAATAGACCAATATTTAAAGGTAATTGCGCTTAATCCTGATTTTAACCGTTCGGTTTACCTTAAAATTGGTGAATGTGAAATAACCGAAGCCAAATACCCCCAGGCCCAGCAGCACCTCGAAAAGTATTTAACCTTTTCTGATATTACCCCACAAAATAATCTATACGCCCAAAAACTGATCAATGACAGCAAATTCAGCATTCAGGCAGTACAACACCCCGTTACATTTAAGCCTGTTAACATGGGCCCCGAGATTAATACTGCCGCTGATGAATACCTGCCTGTTGCTACAGCAGACGAAAGTACGCTCATATTTACCCGTAAAATTGGCAATAATGAGGACTTTTATAAAAGCATGAATAATAAGGGTAAATGGCAAACGGCCAGCTACCTTAGCGACCAGATCAATACGGCACAATATAATGAGGGTGCACAATCTGTATCACAGGATGGTAAGTACCTATTTTTTACCGGCTGTAACCGTCCCGACGGAATGGGCCGTTGCGATATTTACATTGCTCAAAAGAAAGGTGACGACTGGGGTAAGCCTTTTGACCTAAGCGCCCCTGTAAACACATCAGGATGGGAATCACAGCCATCTATCAGCGCAGACGGGCGTACACTTTATTTTGTAAGTAACCGGAGCGGAGGCTATGGCGGTTATGATATATGGAAATCAACCTTAACTGATAAAGGCTGGGGACAGCCTGAAAATCTGGGGCCAAATATCAACACCTCTTATAATGAGCAATCGCCGTTTATACATCCCGATGATAGTACACTTTATTTTAGCTCGAACGGATGGCCGGGCTTAGGTAACAAAGACCTTTTTGTAAGCCGTTTGGGTAAGGACGGCAAATGGCAAAAACCAGAAAATTTGGGGTATCCTATAAATTCAAATGGCGACGAAAATGGACTTACCTTAACAGCCAGCGGCAACTATGCTTTTTTTGCATCGGATAATTTGAACGGTTTTGGCGGATATGATATATACACTTTTGAATTACCCGTAAATGTACGCCCACACGTGGTAACCTATGTTAAAGGCAACGTAAGCGATGCCCAAAGCAAGGCACCATTAGAGGCCGCTGTGGAGATCATTGACCTGCAAAGCAACCT
>NZ_JBFUJG010000322.1:0-2092 GCF_056401495.1 Mucilaginibacter sp. P4_E8 | reverse complement strand
TTGTACCGATTCTTTATCATATCCCTCACCGGCTACTACATAACCCACCAGCCGCTTGCCTGTATGACCGTCCTCACGGGCGACCACAACACCCTGGCGTACGCCCGGGCTCTGCTGTAGCACGGACTCGATCTCCCCTAGCTCAATACGGTAACCACGGATCTTTACCTGGTCATCCATACGGCCCAGGTACTCTATATTACCGTCAGGCAACCAGCGGCAAAGGTCCCCCGTCTTATACAATCGCCYACCCTCTTCACCGTAGGGGTCCGGTATGAAACGCTCTGCCGTCAGATCCGAACGGTTCAGGTATCCTCGTGACAAGCCGGCTCCGCCTATACACAGTTCACCACTCACTCCTACAGGACATAACCGCCCCGCTTTATCCAGTATATATGCGCTTCTTCCTTTTAAGGGCCGTCCTATCGGAATTGGTACGGATACCTCATTAATAGGATATATCAATGAGAACGTCGTGTTCTCCGTTGGCCCATAACCATTGATTATTTCTATATGGGGATAGGTTGTCCTTATGCGTTCAATATGTAACTCTGACAACTTTTCTCCACCTGCTATGATCATCTTTAAACCTGCAAAAACTGTTATATCCAGATTGACCACCTGGTTTAAAAAGCTTGAGGTGAACCACATCTTCGTTATCCCTCTTATATCAATTTCTTCTTTTAATAAATCTGCCTGCAGCAACCTGTCCTGCTCACAAAGTACCAGTTGCCCACCGTTTAACAATATGCTCCAATACTCAAAAGTCGTCGCATCGAAAGATGGTGATCCGGTCACTAGTAAAACATCTGTTGATGTGCAGCTGATGTATGGCTGAGCACTTACCAGATTTACAATGCTCCCGTGCTCGATCATTACCCCCTTCGGACGACCTGTTGAACCCGAAGTATAGATCACATACGCCAGGTCACCCGCATGAACTTCAGCAGGCACCGGCCCCGACGGATAAACCGACAGCAGCTCCGATAAACTGTCCAGGCTTACCACCAGCGCATCCGGGCTCGCTTCCGAAAGCTGATCCTGGTAGGCACTCTCGCCRAGGATCAGCGATGCTCCCGTATCCTGAAGCATATAACTGATCCGGTCTGCAGGATAATCCGGATCMACCGGYACATAAGCRCCCCCCGCCTTCAGCACCCCAAGGATCCCGATGATCATCTCCAGGGAACGGCCAAGACAGATCGGTACCAGCGTCTCCGATACAACACCGCGGCTCCGCAGGAAATGCCCCAGCTGGTTCGACCGGGCATCCAGCTCACGGTAGCTCAGACGGCTATCCCCGTAAACCACAGCGGTCTCTTCTCCCCGAAGCATTACCTGCTCCCTGAACAGGTCCAGCAGCGTTAATCCCACAGGGTAGGATACCGCTGTCCCGTTAAACTCATATAATAACTGTTCACGCTCCTGYTCGCTCAGGATCTCGATATCACCGATGCGCTGTTCGCTATCCGATACTACCGCTCTCAGCAAACGCTCATAATGATCCAGCATGCGCTCCATCGTTTCAGGACGGTAAAGATCCCTGCAATACGTCAGGCTCAGATGAAGACCCCCTAATGATTCCATTATATCCAAACTGATATCCAGCTGTGCGTTTACCAAGCCGGTGCCCTCCGCTTCCAGCACTACTGCCCCAAGGTCAAGCGCTCCACCGCCGGGTGCATTCTGCAAAGCGAACTTTACCTGGAATAAGGGATTACGGCTTGTATCACGTTCTATATCTACCGCATCTACTATCTTCTCGAACGGGACTTCCTGGTGCTCATATGCCTCCAGTGTCGTCTTACGTACAGATCCCAGCAACTCCCGGTAACTCATATCACTGCTCAGCTCACTCCGCAATACCAGCGTATTGATGAAAAAACCGATCATCCCTTCCGTCTCCTGCTGCTGGCGACCTGCTATCGGACTCCCTACACTGATATCACCCTGACCCGTATAACGGTATAATAAGATCTTAAACAAACTCAGCAGGCTCATAAATAAAGTCGAACCTTCCCGACGGCTCAGCTCCAACAAACCCGTATACGCTTCTGCACCGATATGACGGCTTACCAGACCTCCCCGGGTG
>NZ_JBFUJG010000321.1:0-2093 GCF_056401495.1 Mucilaginibacter sp. P4_E8 | reverse complement strand
GCCCACCAATCCCTCCAGTCTTTACATTCATCAGTTATTTTCTTGCCTTGCCGCCAATATTTTCGTGTTTCGTTGACTCCTAACCTCTCCGCCCCCTTTCCCCAAACCTGGTATAGCCGCTTTTTGTAAGGCTTTTTTCCTTTTCCACCAACTGCGAGTAAGATCAGCAACGGTATGTATTCCAGGCTTTTGGCGAACTCAATACGAATTTCCGGATTCTGATACAGCATATACCGAAAACATACACGCCAGAAGTAGGGGCTGGAATCAATATTCATAGCCTGTATTTCTTCTGGCTTGTAATGCAAGTTTTTTACAGTTTCCTGGTTCTTGATCAGAATATCTACAAGGAAAATTATCGAACCGGCCAGGTCCTTCAATATCAATTTATTATCTTTTATATTTCCTTTCCATACCAAGCTGATCAATAGTTTGTCGATAAGGTCATTTCGCTTTCGCAGTGCTGTTTCTTCCGGATTTTCATGGAATTGGCTATCGATTTTTCCCCGTACCCTAAGGTCTTTAAGGTTAAATACTTCGAAATTTCCTTTGACCTGCTCAATTTGCAGGTTGGCTTCCAGTTCACAGCTTTTGCAAATGTCCCGGTATACCGAGATAAATGATACAGCACGGGAGGTTAGATCGGTTATAATGTCCATGATAAGAAAGGGTTAAAAACTGAAATAATTGTCGGTTAGGTAATAATTAGGCGAATATCATCAAAGATCAATTTGCTGCTTGTTCAAGCGGAATTTAAATAAGCGGTTTGAGGTTCGATTCTTTAGTGAAAATTAATAATATTTAATTACTTCTATCTATTAAACCTAAACTAATATTATAAACAGGTTTCCATCTATGTAGCTTACGAAGAACCTGTTGAACATAAAAGTTACCTCAGAATGACCGCTGATACTTCTACTCTAATGATCGCAGATCATCAGCTGTATTAAATAGGTGGCTGTTGCTGATCTCGATATCGAGTAACCGCGTCCGAAAGCGCCTGGTTTTTAGAAATAGATGGATTAATTACCTATCAACCAATTACTTAATTAAAAAAAAACAACCCAATATTAGATATAGCTGATAATTTTATATGTATTTTAGATAAAGCCTAAAAGGATGACACTAAAATCCCCCTTCCTCTTTTTTGCTATTTTGTTTTTGCCCTTTCAATTGCGGGGACAAACTCTTATATCTCGGTATCTAAACGAATCGAGATATCAAAACAATAACTTTTTGGTAAAAGGTGAATATTATTCGAAAACAAAAAACTATGGATGGGTTTGTGGAGATTATGGGACTATTCAATATACCGTTGATGGTGGACGAAATTGGATCACTTCCACCCATGTACCTACTGATGTTTATATAAATTGTATTTATTTTTCGCCGGATAATCTTAATGGCTGGGCTGCCGGAAATAATGGAATCATTCTTCGAAGCAAGGATGGTGGCAAATCATGGGAAAATATTTATCATGAGGCCACATGGAACAATATAGAATCTATTTCTTTCAGTTCTGATAACAAATATGGAATTATCCTTACCAATCAGAACGAGATTTTCCAGACTTATAATGGTGGGGTGAATTGGCGTGGCTATAGCTATAACGTAGAAAATAAGTTATTGAGAGTGAAATTTATCAATGACAAATATGGCTTCATTCTCGCCTCAGCAAGTTTATTAGTTACATATGATCAAGGTAAAAAGTGGACTGACTTAATAGTTGATGAACTGTCTGATCAAATAAATGACCTCGATAAAAGCGTATTTTCAGCATTTGATGTGACCGACAATAAATGTTTTGTGGGGACAGATAGCGGAACAATTTTCACCATTGGTCTTGGTAAGAATGCCAATCTGATTTCACATACAAAAACACCAATGCTCAAATGCAGAATAAACAACATATCAATGGTCGATGCGAAAACTGGATGGTTAGCTGCAGACACGACCCTGCTGTGCAAAACTGAAGACGGCGGACGGAATTGGAAAGTAGCATTTTCACTGAAAAATAAATTTTTAACTATCAAAAAAATGCATTTTTTTGATAGTCGTAATGGCTGCTTCTTTATAGTGGATTACGGTAGACG
>NZ_JBFUJG010000320.1:0-2095 GCF_056401495.1 Mucilaginibacter sp. P4_E8 | reverse complement strand
ATACAGATACGCCTGAATTTTTAGACTATAAAAGTTGGCATTATAATGCCAAATCCCGCCCATATATCAAGAACTGCTTGATAAAAAATATTGATCGAAACACCAATATCTATTTTTTTCGAATATAAAATAAACCTGAATTTTTAATAATCTTAAATCTTATTGCTATGATATACATAAGAAATTTGATATTTCACGATAAATTTCATTCCAGATGGTTAGTTCTTTTAATTGATCTGATGATCGTGTTTATATCCCTTTGCCTTTCTATTTCTTTAAAGGATAAGTTGGATTTGAAGCTAAATAATATTTACTACATGATTTTTTACTGTAGTAATGCAATTTTAATTTTTCTGGTAATGCGTATCCATACCCGTATTATAAGGTATTCGAACACTAAAGATATGTTACGCATTTTTATGGCAGTGCTGGCAAGTAATGCGGCGTTCATGTTGCTTTGCAATGTATTATTTGCACCTTATTTGAAATTTAGCCTTATCGGGTTGGGCGATATACTACTTATTAATTTTTTTATATCGTCATCCTTATTGATGGGTATGCGAATTGTAATAAAAGACTTATTCGTATATCTTGAAGGTCCGGGATTGACTGAAAAGAAAGAAAATATTTTGGTTTATGGTTCAGGTACATCCTCTATTTTAATTAAAAATGCGGTAGAATCACAAAAAGGGCTCATGATACAGGTTCAGGGTTTTATTGATGTGGGTTCTGATAAAATAAATAAATGCCTTGAACAAAAGCAGGTGTACCCGATACGGTCGATTGAAAGATTAAAACAAAAGTTTTCTATCAAAACGATGCTTATTACCTCCGAAGAGCTGAATGTTGACAACAAACGAAACGCTGTTGAAAAATGCATGGAACTTGGTATTAAAGTGATCACCGTTCCCCCATCTGATCAATGGCTCAATGGAAAACCTAACTTAAACCAGTTTAAAGATTTGAAAATTGAAGATCTGTTACAACGTGCGCCTATTGAGCTATGCAAAGATCATATCTTTAGTGAACTTAGTGGTAAACGGGTTTTGGTTACAGGCGCAGCCGGCTCTATCGGGTCTGAAATTGTGCGGCAGGTAATGTGCTATGACCCGGAGTATATCATATTGTGTGACCAGGCCGAAACACCTTTGCATGATATTCAAATGGAAATTGAAGATGGGAAAAGCTCATGCAAAACAAAAATATTTATTGCTGATATTCAAAATACCAATCGCATAAAATCACTTTTTAACTTATATAAGCCACAAATTGTTTTTCATGCTGCCGCATACAAACATGTGCCCATGATGGAAAATAATCCTACAGAGGCTGTATTAACCAACGTGTGGGGTACCAAAAACGTAGCAGATATTTCCATGGAATTTGGGGTGGAGAAGTTTGTTATGATTTCTACCGATAAAGCAGTGCGGCCAACCAACATAATGGGTGCCTCCAAGCGTATTGCAGAAATGTACATACAGTCTTTAAGCACAGAAATTAGTAATCAGGGTCTTTATCCAACAAATGGAGATACTGCAACAGGAAAAACCAAATTTATTACAACCCGTTTTGGAAACGTTCTTGGATCCAACGGTTCTGTTATTCCACGGTTTAAAGCACAAATTCAACGTGGCGGACCTGTAACTGTAACCCATCCTGATATTACACGTTATTTTATGACAATTCCGGAGGCTGTACAACTTGTGCTGGAAGCAGCAGTAATGGGCAAAGGTTCTGAAATATTCCTGTTTGATATGGGAGAGCCTGTTAAGATAGCAGATCTGGCTGCTAATATGATAAAATTAGCAGGCTTTATTCCGGATGAAGATATAAAAATTGTATTTACAGGTCTAAGACCTGGCGAAAAACTATATGAAGAATTGTTAAATGTTGAAGAGCATATCATTCCAACATATAATAAAAGCATAAAAATCTCGAAAACTATACCTAATAGCTATGCAGAAGTTAATAGCGTAATTAAAGAGTTGCTGGAGCTTAGTTTGCTTAATAATGTTGATTTAATGGTGCTTAAAATGAAAGCTATTCTTCCTGATTATATCAGTAATAATTCGCAATATGAAAAACTGGATCTAAG
>NZ_JBFUJG010000319.1:0-2103 GCF_056401495.1 Mucilaginibacter sp. P4_E8 | reverse complement strand
ATGTGGTACTGAACGCTTTAGTCGCTAACGTTGCCCCTTTCGTAGCAGTAGCTGCAGCTTCAGTAGCTGTAGCATTAACGGTTTGAGCAATAGCATTACCTTCAACGGCAACTACATTAGCCTCTGTTGCAACAGTACTTTCAGTTACAGCAACAGCATTAGCTTCATTTGCAACGGTATTAACAGCAGTGGATACAGCATTAGCTTTATTTGCAGTACTGGTAAGTCCTAAAATACCTTTCAAATCCTTCCACGTATCCCCTAAATCTTTAAGTGAATCAATAGCATCAGCAAACGCCATAACTTGTTGAAGCTTGGCAATAGTTTTAGCCGTATCATCACCAGATACCCCGGCAAATTGTAGTGCAGCAGTATAACCTTGCACAGCTTTTGCAGCCAAACCAGCACCAGTTGCGAAAACACGGAATCGATTTTCTTTATCAAAGTTCTTGATACTTCTATTCGTATCTTCAATGGTATTTCTAAGTTCTGCAACCCTCTGTGCTGATTCCCTATATGCTGCTGTACCAGTTTGTCCTGCTGCTGCTAAACGTTGAGTTTCATTGAGTGCATTCCTTAGTTCCTGTCTTAATGATTTAACTGGTGCAGCTAAATCAACTTTACCAGCCTGTTTAGAAGAATTGGTTAAATTATCTATGTCCTTTTTTGCACCTGTAACTTCATCTTGGCCTTGAACACCAATATTTACTAATATATTTTGTTGGATATCATTACTCCCACCTGCCATAATCTATTTTTAAATAAATAGTATGAAGGGAGTTATGAAAGGCGATACGCTTGTTATTAGATATTTACTTTTTGTAGTTTGACCGTTGATGTTTCTAACCTATTGGTATAATCAACTTCCAAAACTTTATAATAAGCATTACCATACTGGTTATTAATAAAACATGGAACACGCATATCTAAATTTGATATATCATTTTCAGATAATAAAACTTTAGTTTCCAACAACACCATATTTGCATCTGTTAGTTCCCTGATCTGGTTTTGATAATAAGCCTGATAAGCATTAGGAGTATTATCTAATTGGTTAACATCAGCCGGGAAGTAATACCTGTTTGCTTCACCAAAGTTTAAATCTGATACATATGTATTACCTGTTAATCCTGATGATAACCTTATGTGTGATGCTTGGCCATAAAAATTAAGTTGATAAGTTGAATCGTATGGTGTGAAATTATAATTAGTTCCATCAAAGACCATTTTTCCAATCTGATAATCTGAGCAGTTCTTTTTACCATTGAAATATAAAATCCTGATGTTTGAAATGTATGCTGATTTTTTACCACTGCTATCTTGTTTATATATTTCCGGGGTAATTCTACCTGTATTACCGAAATTAACAACAGGTGTTGGTGAAAATATCAGTTCAACCTTTGATTCATCAGTTGATCCTAAGCTATCAGTTTCAGTATAAGCACCGTAAACCTCTTGATAATCATTAAAATACAGAGAATTGAAGTAATCTGAATCAGATTTATAGGTAAAACTGTACTTTTTAGCCAATTCTCCGTATGAAGAAAAGGTTACTTTATCACTATAATCAACCTTTTTGGTATAGTCTAATGCTGTTGCTTGTATATTTTCCGGTTTGCAAAACTCATAATAATCATCATAAGGCTGAAATATGATATGTTTTGGATTTTCAAGCGAACTATAGGTATAAAAATTAAATAACAGGCTCAAAGATTTAATAAAATCCTTCTGTTTAATGTTACTTACAGGCTGTGGTTTTACCGTATCACCATATATAACGCTATAGGTAATAAGATTATCGGTGTTTGATGGTGTATGTACGGTAACATCAGAAGTAAATATACCTAAAAGCAGTTTAAAAGATTGGTTTTGAGGTTGTATAATGTTCAAGGCAAAAATAAACTCAGTATCAATACTGAATGTCATTTGCGGAACATTCAATTCGAAATCATTTTTATTTAGCATCCCACCACCGGGAGCAATTTCACCAACAAATGCTTCTGCTACAACTGAAAAATTGGTAAAGGCATTCCAAGCAGCTGATGATTGATCAAATATTCGGGGCCTTGAAAACAATCTTGCATAGCAGGATAGTACTTTTTC
>NZ_JBFUJG010000318.1:0-2108 GCF_056401495.1 Mucilaginibacter sp. P4_E8 | reverse complement strand
CAGTAAACGCTGGAAACAAGTCAGACCAGGCACAAAGCACAAGCATTTGATAGACCTTAACGAGTCTATTGCCATGCAATACCACCGCATTCTCAAAACAGTTAAGGAGAAATACCTCGAACCTGGCACCATCTATTTTGAAAGGGACTATAAGCACAATACAGCCGATCCTTTCAGACTTCACGGCTTCGTTAACAATAATTTCTATTTTATGCTCGAATGTGATTTCACATTTATAATGCAGATGGAGTATGATTTTCACGATTGCCCATTTGAAGCAGAAATATTGAGCCTCCTAAAGTATGCAACCGGCCTTAGCAGAGCCTTTCACACACCAAAACAACCAATACTGCCAGAATATTTAAAAGCCGTCATAGCCTATCAAGAAAGCCAATTCATCCACACACATTAATTAACTCTTATGAACAACACCTATCAATTCAGCAGTGCTACATCTGTTGATGAGCTTTACATTTTAGTCAAATGGCCATTTGTTCAAGATTTGATGGAATATAGTTGGTTCAAATCAGAATGTTTGCTTTACAATGCATTTGAAGAGCAGGAAGATATTGATTCGGCTTACTTCGTTCCCCTAAAACGCATTTATGAAGTAAAGGATGATGCCTGACACAATTCAGATTTCACGATCCAACCGCTTGCTTTAAAAGGTAAAACTTCCCAAATCCATTTCAAACACACTTTCAAAATGCTTGGCTAAACAGACCAGGCATTTCTTATTTAACAATAATTTACAAACACTTAAACCAAATCAACATGAAACAGCAACAAACAGTCCATCAAAATCAGTTACCTTATAACAAAGTAGTCAAAGAGTGCTATTACCATATTTACAGGAACGCCAAACAACTGTTATCCACCCTTGAACGGGACGAAATGCGTTACAGCCTGGAAAGGGAGGACAGAACAGCACCTAAAATTGGTACGATCATTCACGAGTTCATTAACCCAGTACTTTATCTAAGATTAGAGTGTCACCCGACAAATGTACTGGCCATACATTATGGTTTTGAGCAGGTTCTCGCAATCAATCAATACAGCAGGATCACTTCTGCCTTTATCCGCAGCATTTATAAATACACCTCTAAAGACGCTACCGAAGTAAATATTGAAGATTCAATAAGGACAGATTGGTGCATTAATACCTGCTCAGAAATGTATGAGTATATGGAGGAAAAGAACAAGCATCACAGTTTTAAATTGATTAAATACAAGCCCGCAACAGTTAGAAGAAAGCAAATGAAGGCAGTGGCATAACATACAGATAGGAGTTCAAAGACTCCTATTTAAAAGGTTTTTCCGGAATGAAATCTTTAACAGAGCAGTGAAAGATGATGGCTAATTGGTTCAAATGATTCAGGTTATACTTTGTTGGTGATTTAGAACTTTCCGCTTGACCTATGAAGCCGTTTGACACATTTAGACGCACCGCAAGTTCGGATTGAGAAAGATTTAACTGCTCTCTTTTCTCCTTTACCTTATTTATTACATAAGCTTCAATATCCGATTTAAGATTGGCTGCCATCAGATACGAAAGAATAGAAACAAAGCTTACATCTTACTTAGTAATAACTAAGTATTTTATTAATTTCGCGTTACGGAATGCCTACTGTAGCTGTTAAATAACTTACTGAGCGAAGGCTACTCAGTCCCTAACCTTATTATCATGCCTATAATGCAATTTAATTGCCCATCCTGCCATAAGCAGCATGTGGCATACGTAGATGCCAACATTTCAATCAATTGTGATAGCTGCGGTACAAGAATTAAACCTTATGAAAGTGGAATGGTTGATATTGTTAAAGAGGCTGCAAAAAGGCCATTGCCTGAAACAACGATATCAAAAGGCACTACTACTAATAAGGCCGCGGAAGAGCCAGTTGATTTGAGGAAAACAGACAGGACTATTGGAGTGCCAAAGATTAAAGAAGCCAACCCATCATCAAGCTCAGGAAGCACCGACGACTTTTCTTATTCAATATGGCCTTTTATACTTGGTGTTTTGATAGTGGTAGCTTATTATGGTTGGACAGATTTTCTCAAACCAAGGCAAACTTCAAATTCAACTATTATTAATCATCAACCAGTAC
>NZ_JBFUJG010000317.1:0-2120 GCF_056401495.1 Mucilaginibacter sp. P4_E8 | reverse complement strand
GGATACAACCAAACGTGATCAGTTAGGTAAAACAAATACCATGGTGATGTATAATAATATCATGAACAAGTTTAAATTCGGTAATTTCAAAAATGCCCGTTACCTTGATCATGAATCAACCTCCATGTTTTATCCGGTAATGACATCTACTTTTATTGATCTGGCGCAAAACCTGATGGAAGAAGGTCATAATGACCTGGCATTAAAGGTTATTCATAAATATGACCAGGAAATGCCTGATATAACTCCCTATATAGATGTTGCTGGTCGCAAATTATTTTTAGCCCAATTGGCGTTTCAGCTTAATGATGTAGTACTGGGTAAGAAATTGATAACCAGCATTGACGATTATGTTACCGATCAGCTTGATTATAATTACCACTTGCTTACCAACAATGCAAATAGTATAAACATGCGCGATGTGCAGATCAGTATGCAATTGCTAAATGGTATGGCCGATTTTACTAAGGAAAGTAAACAAGCTGATATCAATAATAAGGTACAGGCACAGTTAAAAGATTATATGAAAAAATTTGCCCCCGTTTTAGGCGGTCAGCAATAAGTACTATAATTAAAAGATAATAAAGCCACTTCAGTAAAATGAGGTGGCTTTGTTATTTAATAATATGGTAAGTAATTGATTTTAATAGATAATATGAAAATAAACAAAAGAAAAGTCAAGTTCTTTATTTATTTTCATTGCCTGTATGCAGAAGCTTTTTAAAATATACCTCACCTTATTTGTTTGTTTTTTATTTGTTAACAACCAGGTTAAAGGCGGCACACCAACCGTTCATACATCGGCTAAACCAACATGGCTTAGTACCTGTAAAGTTTATAATCAAAAGCCATCCTCGCGTACCATTGAAAGGGGCTTTTTTTACGCCCTTGTTGAACAGCAGGTACATGTAGAAAAACAGGCAGATTATCATCATGTTATAAAAGAGATAGTTTCTGAAACCGGTATACAAAATGCATCTCAAATATCGGTAGGTTTTGACCCGGCCTTTGAACGGCTTGATTTTCATGATATCACCATCTGGCGAGATAATAAACCGATTAACCGGTTAAAAACATCGGCCTTTAAAGTAATAGCCGACGAACAGGACCTTTCGAATTTTATATACCAGGGTAGCTTTTCGGCCCTATGCATCCTTGACGACATCAGAAAGGGTGACCGCATAGAGTACGCGTATACCATTACCGGTCGTAATCCTATATTTAATGGTAAATTCTGTGATGATTTTTATTTACAGTGGTACCAACCCATTGCGCACCAGTATACAGCTATTATCACTTCATCACAGAGGAAGTTAAATTTCAAGCCGTTTAATAAAGTACCTAAAGTGGTTATTTCCGAAGGGAATGGCTTAAAACGGTATGAATACGAGGATTTCCAGGTTCCGGCCGCCCGCGATGATAATAACCAACCGGTATGGTACAATGCCAGGGGATATATACAGATCAGCGAATATGATAACTGGGCTGGGGTGGTTAACTGGGCATTAGGTATTAACCCGGCAGCCACAAATATTAAAGGCGAACTGGCCGACCGTATAAAACAGCTAAAAACTATGGCTGGCGGCAATAAGGAAAAATACTTTAGAGAAACGGTAAAAACCGTTCAGGACGAGGTGAGGTACATGGGTATCGAGATAGGGCAGTACTCGCATCAGGCAAATAAACCCGAAAAGGTATTTAAACAACGTTATGGCGATTGTAAAGATAAATCGCTGTTATTGGTGTCAATGCTTAAAGCAAATGATATAGATGCATCCATGGTTTTAGTAAATGCTGATCGTGGTGCTCATATTGCAGAATATATGCCAACCTATAATGCTTTTAACCACGCTGTTGTAGTGGCCACTGTTAATGGGAAACAGGTTTGGATTGATGCTACCATTGATTATCAGGGTGGTTCGGGTACTGATATTTATTTTCCGGATTATGGCAAAGGACTGATATTAAAGGCAGGAAATACCGGGCTTACAACTATACCGCCATCAAAAACCGGCAAAATAATTAATCAGGATATATACAAGATCAAAGATGCTAAATCGCCCGTTTTATTCACGGTAAAAACCACTTATACCCTTAACCACGCCGATGATATCCGGAGT
>NZ_JBFUJG010000316.1:0-2156 GCF_056401495.1 Mucilaginibacter sp. P4_E8 | reverse complement strand
GGATCTCATGACGGCTTACGATCTCCCGGAAAGAACTTTCCAGCGCTTCCCGGTCCAGTGAACCACGAAGACGGAATACATGCGGAATATGGTACTGTACACTGCCCTGCAACCTGTCTATGAACCATAAACGCTCCTGAGCATACGACAGCGGGATACGATCCCCTGCCTCTCGCTGCCGCAGCTGCGGTCTTATTTTATTTTGATTAATATCTTCTCTTTCAGATTTCCATCTATTGTCTTTTAGATAATTAACTATTAAGAGCTTGTTATTCCTTATCTCCTGCAATAATTGTTCATCAATTATATTATTCTTAGGAATTTTAAGTTTTAATTTATCTCCGTTAACAACTATTTCAATACCGCTTTTTTTAGCATGAAATAACAGGCTAATAATTTTGTTAATCATAACATTAAATGATTTTTATAAAGGTTTAATAGGCAAATGCTATCCTGACATTATGCTATAGGATATAGCCAATGCGCGAGAAAAAATTAATGATTTGGTATTATCTTCTATAGATCCAACTCTTCGATTTCTAAAGTATTTTCTTGCTGACTATTGGTATACAATTCCAGTTCAATGTATCTACTCAAGTCATAAATGGTTGTAAATTGGAAAACAATATGAATAGTTATGGATAGATTGAAATGCTGTTTAATAAAAGCTATTAGTCTAACGGCCAGTAAGGAATGTCCGCCAATATCAAAAAAATCATCATATATGCCGATTTCTTTGATCAGTAACAATTGCTGCCAGATTTCAACCAACCGCTTTTCGATCTCATTTTCAGGAGCAACATATACAGATAAATCTCTGGTCATTTCAGGTTCCGGCAGTTGCTTTTTATTAACTTTCCCATTTACTGTTAATGGTATTGTTAGGACCTCCATAAATGTGACCGGTATCATGTATACAGGCAGGCTTCTTTTTAAGTGTGTTTTTATTTCCTCTAGCTTAAACTCACCTGATGGCACAATGTATGCTATCAACATTTTATCCCCTGAAGTAAACTCACGGGCGACCACAACACCCTGGCGTACGCCCGGGCTCTGCTGTAGCACGGACTCGATCTCCCCTAGCTCAATACGGTAACCACGGATCTTTACCTGGTCATCCATACGGCCCAGGTACTCTATATTACCGTCAGGCAACCAGCGGCAAAGGTCCCCCGTCTTATACAATCGCCCACCCTCTTCACCGTAGGGGTCCGGTATGAAACGCTCTGCCGTCAGATCCGAACGGTTCAGGTATCCTCGTGCTACCTGCACACCACCGATATACAGCTCACCTGGTATTCCTGTACCGCAGGGACGCAACTCCCCGTCAAGCACATACAACTGCGTATTCCATACCGGACGACCGATCGGAACCGTTGCCGTAGAACCCAATGATCCTGCTTCTACAGCAAAATAACTTACATCTATACTTGCCTCTGTCGGCCCGTATAAATTATATAACCCTGCTCCCGGTATCTTTCTACTGAACAATTCTGCATGAGACCATAACAGGGCTTCCCCGCTGCAGATAACACGCCGTAAACTGCTGCAGCTTCCCGAAGCTATACTTTCCAGGAACACCTGCAGCATCGATGGCACAAAGTGTATTGTCGTGATCCCTTCTTCTGCGATCAGGGACTGCAGATAGGAAGCATCTTTATGCCCTTCCGGTTTGGCAAATACCAAACGGCAGCCACTGATCAGCGGCCAGAAAAACTCCCATACGGATACGTCGAAACTAAACGTCGTCTTCTGCAATACAGCATCACCACCCTCCAGTCCGTAATGATCCTGCATCCAAAGTAACCGGTTCACCACACCCCCGTGCTCGATCATCACGCCCTTCGGACGACCTGTTGAACCCGAAGTATAGATCACATACGCCAGGTCACCCGGACTGATCCCGATTTCAGGTGCATCAGCAGACTCCTGGCTGATAGCTTCCCGATCTTCGTCAACCAGCACCTGCTCTATGGAATCACCTAATAAGCCCGCGGTGCTCCGGCTCGTTAATGCCAGCGATGCCCCGGTATCCTGAAGCATATAACTGATCCGGTCTGCAGGATAATCCGGATCAACCGGTACATAAGCRCCCCCCGCCTTCAGCACCCCAAGGATCCCGATGATCATCTCCAGGGAACGGCCAAGACAGATCG
>NZ_JBFUJG010000315.1:0-2197 GCF_056401495.1 Mucilaginibacter sp. P4_E8 | reverse complement strand
CATAATTTCAGAAAATAATTTACAGAAACACCGCAAATATTATATTTTTTACAAAAAACATAAAAATTGTAATCTTAAATTAAGTATTTGTGGTTTTACGGAGGTTTTTGTTGATTTTTTGCGTTGCAATCAAACTAAATTTATATATACAACAATCAAACTAAATTAAACTTTTAAAAAACAATCAAACTAAATTAAAAAACAAATGAAAGTAAGTTCTACAAAACACAACCTCCTGAGTGCAGTCCGACAACTGTCACGTGAAAAATGGGCGCTGGGAGCTACCATTTTAACAGGAAAGATGATTGGTTTATTGCTGGTACTTGGGGCTATGATAAGTTTACCCGGTATTTTGGGTACTTCTGCCCATGCTGCCGACACTTATACCGCTCATGAAACGGCACTGATCAATACCGTAAACACGGTGTGGACCCTGGTAGCTGCCTTTTTGGTATTTGGTATGCAGGCAGGTTTTGTTATGCTTGAAGCTGGCTTTGCCCGCAAAAGAGAAACCGTAAACGTTTTAATGGAATGTATTTTTGATACATGCCTTTGCGGGTTATTATTTTATGCCATAGGTTATGCCTTTATGTTTGGTAATGGCAATGGCTTTATTGGCTGGGGTGGACTTGGAGCCGATGGAAAAACCATCACTAACTGGTTCTTTTTACAAAACACCCCTGCTACTTATGGCGCAACAGGTATTCCGCTTTTGGCTCACTGGATATTCCAGTACGCATTTGCCGATACCTGCTCAACCATTGTTTCTGGTGCAATGATAGGTCGTACCAGTTTTCGTGGCGATATTTTATACAGTATAGGTATTACAGGTTTTATCTACCCAATAATTGGTCACTGGGCCTGGGGGCCGGATGGTTTCCTGGCTACCATGGGAACTTCAGGGATCTTCCAATCAATAAGCGCGCAGCCTTTCCGTGATTTTGCCGGTTCAACTGTGGTGCATACCATTGGTGGTGTTGCTTCACTGGCTGGGGCAATGGTGTTAGGCCCACGTTTGGGGCGCATATTTGCCCGTGATGATAAAGAAAAAGGCGGATTGCCTGCTGGTCATAACTTATTAGTAGCTGCCGTGGGTGGTTTTATATTATGGTTTGGCTGGTATGGTTTTAACCCGGGCAGTACCTTATCCGCAATGGATATGCAGGGTATTGGCCGTGTTGCCGCTAATACTACACTTGCTGCTTGTGCCGGTGGTTTTGCTGCTATGCTTGCTGCGCTTTGGTGGGGCCCAACAAAAGGTAAATTCGATTTGGCCTTTACTATAAACGGCTTTCTTGCCGGGTTGGTTGCAATTACCTGCCCATGTTACTGGGTAAGTCCGCTGGGTTCAATCCTGTTAGGTGGAGTTGCCGGTATCATCATATTTGCCGGTGTTTATATCATTGAGTGGTTCCGTATCGACGATCCGGTTGGTGCAGTTTCTGTTCACGGTTTAAACGGTATCTGGGGTACTTTATCATTAGGTTTATTTGCATCTGGTCAATTTGGGGCCACTGGTCCAACAGGTGCCGACAATTCAGCTCCGGTTACCGGCTTATTTTATGGTGGTGGTTTTGGTGTACTTAAGGCACAGGCTATAGGTAGCTTTGCTATTACGGCTGCTGTATTTATAGTAAGCTTTGCTATGATGTACATCATCAATAAATTACCTAATCCTTGGAGACTGAGAATTGAAGAACATGGAGAAGCCGGCTTAGGTGGTATTGATGTATTTGACCATGGTATTGAAGTTTATCCGGCTCAGGAAGAAGAGATCAGCTTAAGTGGTCTTTTCGATAAAGGTGTAAAATCACCTTCTGAGGCTTAGGAATATATAAGAACCAAGATCTTGGAAAAAAAGGATCTGTAATACCTTGTGTAGCTGGTTAGTGGCTTTTTTGCAATGGCATAGCCAGCTGCACAGGGATTTTTTATGCCGACAATAAAAGATCGGACATGTATTCATGTGTCTGTGTTACAGTATCTTATAAGTAAGAACCAAAACAATTAACAAACTAAATTTTAACAATTAAATCGTTATCATGAAAAAAGTAAGTTTACTCTTATGTTTATTTTCTATTGCGGCCTTTACAGTTAAGGCTCAGGACACTACAAAAACAGCAGCACCTGATCCGCCACTGGTGATCACCGGTTCGGTAGATGCGTATTATAAATATGATTTTGCCAACAAGAAAGG
>NZ_JBFUJG010000314.1:0-2202 GCF_056401495.1 Mucilaginibacter sp. P4_E8 | reverse complement strand
GAACGAAGATGGTACGCCTGTTAATTATGACTTTAAAAATCGCCCGCGCAGGCAGGATTTTAAAGGCGAACTAATGGAGAACGGTTCCTTTTATATATCAACTGTTGGAGCGGTAACAGAACATAAAAACAGGCTATCGGGTAAAATTGCCATTTATGAAATGCCTGAATACACTGCATTTGAAATAGATGAACCGGACGACTGGATCATCATGGAAAGGCTTTTCCAGAAGCATGTTTTAAAGGATGCGTATAGCAGCCCGGTAACCAGGCATATTAAGCTTTTCATTTCTGATGTGGATGGTGTATTGACTGATGCCGGAATGTATTATTCAGAATCAGGTGATGAATTGAAAAAATTTAACACGCATGACGGAATGGCTTTTCAGCTATTGCGCCAGGCCGGGGTAAAAACAGGTATAATCACTACTGAAAATACGCAGATTGTTGCACGCAGGGCAGCTAAACTTAAACTGGATTATGTACACCAGGGAAAGGGCTTTGGATCCAAACTTGACATTGCTCTTGAAATATGTAAATTGGAAGGGATTAGCATAGATGAGGTAGCATATATTGGTGACGATATTAATTGTATCAATTTATTAAGTGCAGCGGGTGTTAAAGCCTGCCCCAATAATGCAACCCGTGGTGTAAAAGAACTGCCAGGTATTTTGCATCTTTCAAAATGTGGAGGCGATGGTGCGGTAAGGGAATTTGTAGAATGGTTATTTGATAACGGATTTTGCAAATCAACTATACCTACCGAACTGAAACAGGATAAATGGGCCTCCTGAAAGATACAGGAAATCAGATTGGACATATCAGGAATTAACCTTCATACAGAACACCAAATTTAAACGCATTATAATTATTAGTGCTATAATTTAGTGCTGTAATTAGTTCATAAATTTTTGTTGCTAAAATGGAGCATAAGCAGGTTATTGACAAGTTAAATTCATTTGAAAATGCATACCCTGTTAAGGAATGGATAATTGATGATATATCTGTTTGGCCATTGATCAGGTGCAACCTCTTTAAAGAGTGGCGTGATCTGGAGCAGGCGAAGCAGGTACAGGCAAAAAAAGCTAAACCAAAATCTTCAGGTACAAGCGGCGGCTTAATTTMAAGCGTTAAGTTAACTGCTAAATTTTTGATGTCCCTGCGTCATGTAATTAGTTTCAGGTTAAAAAAATCAACTAAAATCCCCATATTATTTACCGGGTCCATTGCGCACAGGGTTGAGCTTGATGGCGCTCACGTTAACCGGTATTTTCAACCTATTATTGATTTTTTGAAGGCTAAGTACCAGCGCGACTCTATAATAGTTGAATACTTTAAGCCAAACTACAGTAAAACATATAAGTCAAGTGATCAGGTTATTTTTCTTGCACAGTTTATTCCTTTTTTCCAGGTGATAAATGCGTTCAAGTTTACTAACATGCAGTTTAAACTTAAAGATTATGACCTCTTTTTAAACGCAGTTCAGGAACAATTGCCTTTTGTGAATATACAGTCATTCAGTGTGCCTTCGCTTCAAAATGATGTAAAAGAGATCAAGGTAATAGCATCGGCATATGACCTTTTTTTAGAAAAGTATAAACCCGATTATGCTTTTGGACTGTGTTATTATAATGTACCTGTTTTTGCATTAAACTATGCTGCATCAAAAAGGGGGATAATTAGCGCAGATATGCAGCATGGCGGGCAGGGTAAGCTACACGTAGCATACGGTAACTACGGTGCTGTACCTGATCAGGGTTATAACCTGTTGCCCAATATTTTTTGGTGCTGGGATGAAGCATCGTACAATGTTGTAAATAGCTGGGTTTCAAAACAATCATTTCATAAGGTTATTTTAGGGGGCAACCCGTGGTTGGATTATTTTTTTGAAACTAATGTAGTATCTTACAGTTTTCCCAACAAAAAAATCATTCTGTACACCATGCAACTTGATGTCCCTGAACAATATATTGTTGATGCAGTTAAGCTTACGCCTCCTGATTTTCAATGGTGGTTCCGTTTTCATCCCAGAACCACTGCCGAAAACAAGAAGGCTGTTGTTGACCTGTTTACTCATGCAGGGCTAATTGATGCAGTTGAAATGGATAAGGCAACAACATATCCTTTGCCCATTATCCTTAAAAATACCAGTGTTCATATTTCTAAATTTTCAGGCTCAATAATTGAGGCTACGCAACTTGGT
>NZ_JBFUJG010000313.1:0-2204 GCF_056401495.1 Mucilaginibacter sp. P4_E8 | reverse complement strand
GTATAGTTGTATCACTTCGCAGTACATTTTTCACATAATTATCAGCGTAAAAAGTCATATAAACCCCAGCGCCTGTGATGTCGACAGTATCATTTTGGGCTTTAAGCATTTCCAATACGAGGCTGTCTTTACTCATCTTTTTTACTTTTAGCCAGGTTCGGATTGTGTTAAAAACAGAGTCATAACCCCGTGAGAGCGGAAAATTAAAAAAGCGTTTTTTATTGAGGCTATATATGCTTACTGAATCATCTGAAACGAAATTTAATTTCCATTGAGGTTCTAACTGGTAACCATACTCATTAAATGAAAGGCCATTTTTTTGACGACGATTTACCTCCGTGTAGCTAATTCCTTCTATTGATTTAAAAGAGATCAGGTCTTTTTCACCATTATGCTTAACAATCTTAGGATTATTATTGTTGCAGCCAACAATGATAGTGGCATTGATCAATAATAGCGTTAACCCAAAGGTTATTATATTTAGCTTCATGGGCAGTGTTTTTACTAAGATAATAATATTATCTTTTGCTATACACTTATTTTTTTTATGAAATACTTATTTCTTCTATAGGAAAGTATTTTATAAGGGATGCCACAAGTTATTTATTGATTTGGTTTCCCCTGACTATTTCTTCTCTAATGAAATGATAAAATAATCGCCCATGTATTTCCAGAGCCATTTATCCTTCCATTTGTCCTCTTTATTTTTCAGGAAATTATAGGCCCTGGGGTGCTTCTCGGCAAAGTCTTCTATGTATGATGGTGGTACCAGCGTACATAGTCCTTCTAAGCCCAATACCCTATATGATTGCTGTAAGGTATTGGTAATGAATGACGGGCTGTAATAATAACATTTAAAATAAGTCCCTTCAATATGGGCTGTTCTTCCCTTGCTGCTAAAAAACCTGCGGAATGCGGTCTTGAATTTGCCTTTGAAAACAAGTAGTGTTTCCCACAAGCAAAACCCGGGAATAATAACCAGGGTTACCTTACCACCCGGTTTAAGCAATGCATCAAATGACAGCAAAACCTTCTCCAGTTCACCGGTACAATTAAGACCGCCAAAGTTTGAAAATATATGATCAAATGGTCCCTGGTTTTGTAATTGATCAAGCTGGGTAAAAGAGCATGTTTCAAAACTGATCAGGTTACGGTAAGGGGCTGATTTTTGCTGCAGCACTTGTTGCATACCGGTAGATATATCTGTTGCATGAACCTTATGCCCTGCCCTGGCAAAAAATATGGCGTCTTCGCCGGTGCCGCTGTTTAGCTCCAATATGCTGCTGCATGGTGCCAGATGTTGTAAAACATGCTGCCTTACCCTCGCCCGTTTATAATTGATAATAGTATTGCCCGAATAGATCTCGTCAAAAACTATCGATTGACGGGTAAAAGCGGTTGATGCATCGGCCTCATTATTATTTGTTATGCTGATATTGGTCATGACGCTTTCTCCAATTGACTTAACTTAAACCTTTCTATCATCATTGCCGGTGCATGATATAAAACCGATACCGCTTTCCTGATGCGCTTTGTGTTTAATTTAAAAGGATTGTTAAGCAGTTTTACAAGATTATATGTAGCCAAATGGGCATGATAGTTTTGATGCACGTACTTATGCAACTGTTTATAATAAGCGGGACTAAAAGTATTGCTAAACATCAGTGCCATTTCGTCGGAGTCTGTCCAGTTGGTCTTTTTTTGAAGATCGGCTTTTACCTTTTCATAAAACAAGGTACCCGGCAGCGGATAAGAAACCGAAATACCTATTTCATGCGGTAAAAGGTTGTTGATCATCCGGATAGTTTGCACTATATCTTCCTTAGTTTCGCCAGGGTAACCAAACTGGATAAAAAACGATGGTTTTATGCCATGTTTTTTCATGAGTTGCGTAGCTGTAAATATCTGCTGTGTGGTAATACCTTTATCCATGGCATCCAGTATTTTTTGCGAACCGCTTTCGGCACCTATCCAAACGTTATCACAACCCGAAGCCGCCAGCGCCTGTACTGTTTCTTCTTCCAAAAGCAGGTCGGCCCGGGATTGGATCTTGTAGCTGAACTTAAGATTTTCCTGTTCAACAAGTTGTGCAAACTTTACTACCCAACCTGGTTTTAAACCAAAAATATCATCACAAAACCAAATATGATCCATATGAAAATTATCCTTTAGCAATTTGATCTCGGTGATCACGTCCTCGGGAC
>NZ_JBFUJG010000312.1:0-2217 GCF_056401495.1 Mucilaginibacter sp. P4_E8 | reverse complement strand
ACGCATACCCGGACGTAATGATCTTAAATCTTTAAGAAAATTAGCTTCCGCATCTATACCATGGAAATAATCTGAGGTTACTTGTCTCAAAAATTCCCTTATCTGTTCATCTGATTTATTAACTGCACCCTTTGGTTTCCCTTTTGGGTTACCGCTTTGACCTTTTTTAAATGGCATACTATTATCAATTATTGAATCCTATTGAATTATCAATAGCATCAGATATAAATAGTATGTATTATTCAGGAAAATATTTCACTACCTTAGTATACCTAACAGCCTGATTATGAAAAGATTCATCACTATTGCTTTTATTCTTTTTGGCTTTCAATTATTGGGATATAGTCAAGATACAATTATCAGTAAGGCTGGTTCTAAAATAATAGAACCTTCAGACTATTACACGTACGAGTTTCAATCTATAGAAATAACGAATAGATATTTTCCTCAAAAATTAAATTTTAAGTATAATTCACCCGATTCTGCATCAGGAGTATTTCCTCTAAAAAAAAAATCAACATACAATATAACTTCTAAAGATGTACGCATAAAAATTAATGATAGCAGAGGTTTAAATATAGTTTCTGATTATCTCTTGCTAAAAAATGTAGAAATCGAGATAATCCAATCCAAGTTGTTAACGATAAACGGAATAACTTCTGAAATTTTGAGAATATCAAATTTACCGTCTGCAAAAATTTTTCCAAATTACACCTTAGCAAATTCCGAAATTAAATATGGTCAATTTTTTGGAAACTTTGACAAATTTATAGTAACTGATACTCATCTTAAAAGTTTAGATTTCAATGGTTTTTCCATTAAAAACACCTTTGTTATAAGAAATTCTAAAATTGATGGAATGAAGATACAATATTCAAACTTTCCAGATACGATAGTCTTAAACAATCTTGATTTGAGCGATATGTCAGAATATATTGATTTAACAGGATCACAAAAAACTAATAACCCTAATAAACTCTTAGTATTGGGAAATATAGATTTTTCTAAATTGAAAATCCCTCTCACAAAGTATACAATTAAAATAGATGATAATGGAGAATATGAAGACCAAATAACGCTTTACCAAACTGTAATAAATAAACTAAAGGAATTAGGACTAAACAAAAAAGCAGAGGTTTTAGATAAGCGATATCAAGAAATACAATATAAACATAATAATAATTATTTAATCAATATAGTTTCCAGATACTGGTGGGATTATGGATACAACAAAAGTAAAGTATTTACAAACTCTTGCATTCTATTTTTCATCTTCTTTATTATAAATATGCTGTTTTTCGATAACCTGTTAAAAGTCTATCTACCCAATAATATAGAAGAATACTACTACAATTTGAATAGAACATCAAATTATAGCACCAAACTGAAAAGGATTATTGGTAAGACTCCAATAATGTTATTGTATACAGCTTTCATTTTCTGGGGGCTGAAATTAGACGTGAAAGATCTGAAGGTAAAACACTGGCCTTCGTTAACTCTTATTATTGTCGAATATTCAGTTGGCATCATATGTTTAGCATACTTAGCTAATTATGTGCTATCAAAATAGTTTACTGGTGTGATTACCATTTATTTAAAATGATGGTGGTTTAATCTCAATAAATTTAAATATATCATCATTTGATTGTGATACTTCTATTCTATTCCTTACTGCTGAAAGTATTTCATCATCTGATAAATTTTTAAAAACGCCTGATGAGTTAAACAACAATTCAATCCTCACCATAGCTGTAACACCGTTGTTAAGCCGTTCAATGTTTATGTTTGAACGACTATAAATCAGGTTTTTTCCTACTTTATGTTTATCTTCTTCTATACTCATAATGCCTTATATCTAAACCATACCGATATATATATTGAAAATACTTCTCTTACACAGCTTGGGCAGGATGATTTAAATACCCTTGGCAACCCATTAGACATACTTTTTAATGTCGGGTACAGTTCTTTCATAATACCTACCTCTGTTGCTGTTAAGCTTATATTCCCTTTATTAGCTATAAAACTGTTCATTGATGGCTCTAATATTTTTAGCTTACCATAAAATTCCTGATCAGTCATTGTTCAGCCCTTTCTTCAATTTCAATTTCGTTTTCATCTGGTTAACCGTTTCGGCTAATGCAGCCTTTTCTTTTATTCGTTCTTTGGATGGTGCACCCGTTGGTTGTTTTTCCAAAAGCTTGTAAAACACAAACC
>NZ_JBFUJG010000311.1:0-2219 GCF_056401495.1 Mucilaginibacter sp. P4_E8 | reverse complement strand
GTTTATGTCCATTAAGCATCAATTTCGCTATCATCACTTGTTTCTTAATTCATTTGTTATAAACTTGGGGGTAAAACAAGTGTTAATCACAATCAGCAACCAGAGGGCTTGATTGCCTTTCCCGCACACACTTATACGCAACATTTATCGCGTGGTTACAAAAAAAGAGGAAATAGAGCCATTAATTAACCCAATGGAAATTCAAAGGAAGTAAGTGGATATGGAAATTGTTAACCGAAAAATAAATAAGCCACAAATATGGCGGCTATTACACCCGCCAGATCGGCTATTAAGCCAGCAGGTATGGCATAACGTGATCTTTTAATGCCTACAGACCCAAAGTAAAGCGCTACTATATAAAAGGTTGTATCTGCCGAACCATTAAATATACAGCCCAAACGACCGGCAAAACTATCAACACCAAAGGTTTGCATCGTGCTTATCATCATGCCCTTTGATCCTGATCCGCTCAGAGGTTTCATATAAGCTACAGGCATGGCATCAACAAAACGTGTATCCATATTAAACTGAACGCATACCCATCGCAGTCCATCGTTCATATAATCCAAAGCGCCACAACTGCGAAAAACACTGATGCCCACCAGCATGGCCACTAAGTAGGGAATGATCTTTACTGAGGTTTCGAATCCGCTTTTGGCACCTTCAATAAAAACGTCAAATACATTTATCTTTTTAATCAGTCCGCCTAAAATAAATAGAACAGGTATGGTAAATAGCAAAAGGTTACTGGCTATTGTTGAAACCGTGCTGATTTGCCCTTTGGTAAGGTAATGGGTAAAGCACCAAACCAACAAAGTTATAAAGGCTGTTAAGCTGCCCAGCCAGGTAATGATTACCCTATCAAACAGGTTTATTTTTTGTTTGATGGCCACAACCAGCAAGCCAACTACGGTGGCTACATAAGTTGCTATAATGCAGGGTATAAATACATCGGTAGGGTTGGCTGCGTTTAATATGGCTCGTTGTGCTATTATAGTTACTGGTAATAATTGCAAGCCCGATGTATGCAGTACCAAAAACATGATCTGAGCATTTGAAGCCGACTCTTTATCAGGGTTTAATTCCTGTAAGCTCCCCATAGCTTTTAACCCTAATGGCGTGGCTGCGTTATCAAGTCCCAGTAAATTGGCCGAAAAATTCATCAGCATTTGTCCTGTAGCCGGGTGGTCTCTGGGCACTTCAGGAAATAGTCTGCTAAAAAAAGGCCCTACAATACGCGACAGAAAACGAATGGCGCCTGCCTTTTCACCAATATTAAGTATACCCAGCCAAAAAGCCATAGCTCCAATCAGCGGCAGGGCTATATCCATTACAGACGATTTGGAAGAGCTGAAAATGCCATCAACCAATAGCTTAAAAGCCTCTGTATCGCCGAAAAAAATTAGTTTTATCAATGCAACTACAAAGGCGATCAGAAAAAATGCTATCCAGATATAATTAAGGGCCATTAGGTATGTTTAAGGCGTTGAAGTTAATGGTTTTGTTATTTAATATGAAATAACAATCTTTAAATACTATTTAAGTGGCTATAAAATGAATGATACTATAATACTCCTTACTAATACTGTTAATGATTTCCTGGCGATAAGATCGCAACCAGTTAACTGGGATACCAGGCCATTGCCCGGCAAATGGTCAAATAAAGAAGTCATTGGCCACTTGATAGATAGCGCCCAGATAAACCTGCAACGGTTTATACGCTGTACTTATGAAGAGGGTTTTAAACTAACTTACGAACAGGATGCATGGGTAGTGGTACAACGTTACCAGGATACCGATATTAATGACCTGCTTGATCTGTGGACTTTGCTTAACAGGCAGATCATCAGGGTACTTGAAAATTATCCGGCGGATAGGCTTAACACCCGTTGCGATATCAGCAAGCAGGAACCAAACCTGCAAACGGTTGAATGGCTGGCAAATGATTATGTAGAACATTTAAAACATCACTTAAAACAGATAAAATAATGACTGGGTATTCGGGCACACCACTTGCAAAAAAGCTGGGCATTAAATCTGCTTTCAGGATTAAGCTGATTAACGCACCAGATAACTATATGCAACTGTTTACCGATATACCCGCTGAATTGTACTTTGAAGATGATGAGGTATCAAAAAAAGATCTTATACACTTTTTTACCAGGCAAAAAGATGAATTATTAACCAGGCTCCCTATACTTAAAGCCCAGATTAAACCC
>NZ_JBFUJG010000310.1:0-2229 GCF_056401495.1 Mucilaginibacter sp. P4_E8 | reverse complement strand
ATATTAAATTGTAAATAAACCGTTTTTGCCGCTGGCTAAATAATTCGCCCTGGCTAATATTTACCGAATGTAAACCAGAATGGTGGCTGGAATGAAAATCAAAAAAAGCATCAGTACTAAAAAATATTTTTTCGGGTACGGGTGTACTCAACGCCCAATAAAACTCTTTTTCGTTTAAAATAGGAGGCGTAAGTATACTATAGATCAGTTCAAGCATCTCCCTGTACTTTTCAGCATTTTCGGGATGCATATCCAGATCTATACAGGTATCCTGTTCAAATTTGTCTAATACATACTTGTAAAATTCACTTTTAAGTGTCTTTTCTGTTTGTATCCGTTCTTTCAAATGCTCCACAAACGGATTAAATGACAGGCACGTTTGTACCTGGCATAAAAAACAGTCGTCCTTGCTAATATTTAAAACCTCAGTGTGCATTGTTGTTATAAAAAATTACCCTGTATTAAAATCTGAAAGCTGTTGAAAGATATGGGTACCATCCTTCTTCAGAGTGACCTGCTACTACTTTTATTACCGCGAGCCTCGCTGGTGCTACATAAATACCACCACCAGTGCCGTTATGCCATTTATCAGAATGTTCGCCTTTTTCCCAAACGCGGCCAACATCATAAAAGCCTAATATACCTATTTGCCCCGGAACAATRTAACTGGCAAAATCGGCCAGCTTTATACGCAGCTCAAGGTTGTTGTACAAACTATACTGCCCGGCAAACCGGTATAACCTGTAACCTAATAAGTTATCCTGCCCGCCTAAAAATAAAGACTGATAAAAGGCTGTTTTACCAACAGTGATACCACCGCCAATTCTTTCGGCCAATACTATGGTACCTTTGGTATTTAAACTTTTATACAATGCCGCTTGTGGGATAAGCTGTGTAAAAGTTGTTGAATATGTATTTAAACCGGTATAACCCTGTAGTTTAACATTTACGTAGCTTCCCCATGCCGGGAGTATCTTATTGTTACGTTTATCGCTGGTAAAGTTTACAACAATACCCGCAAATACTTTTCGTTTGTCAAAGGTATAACTATCATCAGCATTTGTAAGTAATGGATTTGTAATTAATCGGCCTGTATTATCCTTATCGTCAAAACTATAATATTGAAATGACGGACCTACAGTTATTGTGGTTCCACTTTTACTATTCCAGCTCAAAGCCGGATCAAACTGAACGGTATTGAACCTGGCGCGGTAAAAAGTTTTGTAATCGCCGGTTTTATCAAAAACGGTTTCATTCCCCCGGCCAAAAAAATTAAGATTACCGGGCGCGTTCACCTGAAATTGCATGAGGAAATTGGCATTGCCAACAGCTTGTATCCACTCGCCCGCATATTTCAATTTAAATGCTTTGGTCGAAAATGAATGACTCAGAAATACCGTTTGTACATCATTATAGGGCAGTTTGCGAAACCCTTTCTGATGGGTGTATTTAAAGCCGGCACCAAGCAAAACACCTTCATCCGGGTTTATTTCGATATTGGCCAGCGRCATGGTATTGCTTAGCAAATTGACCCTTAAATAAGCGGTATTGGCGCTATCTGCCGAAATATGCTTATTTACCGATGAGCTATCGCCAGTAAGACTTAGCTTTTTACCCCTGTCATATAACTGTACCGTGTTTCTTGATTTAACGATATCGTAGCTTTTGTTTCCTGTGCTATCAATGAACCTTAACTTAATGGGCGACGTAGCATTATTTAAAACAACCTTGTCATCACCACCTGCAATGTACAGCCTTATTTCTTTGGTAATATCAGGATTGTAATTGGTATTCATCAATGTATCCTTAATATTCCCGTTCTTGCTGATCTTGTTGACCGTAACGTTAAGACCTCGACCCGGTATATCTTTAATATTTACCAGTTCGTCTTTATTGGTAGTATGTATGTCAACAATTTCGTTTACAAATTTGTAGTAATATGACATGGCTGCCGGGATATTAGCCCTCCGCTCCTTTAACTGCCTCAGTAATACATCATGCCTTAATTTGTATGACGATTGGGGCAAACGTTTTAAACCTGCTTCTAAAACATCATCGGTTTCGGCTGCTACAAAATCATTTACAATTTTCATCCATTCATCATAGTTGTATTGCATAGCCGGGAACCTGCCCATGAACATGGTTTTCCATAAAGAGTATCTTACATCGTATATCTCGCCGTTAAAGCCCTGCAGGTTGGGTGCCAGCCAGGGTTGAGCAGCTATAGTT
>NZ_JBFUJG010000309.1:0-2229 GCF_056401495.1 Mucilaginibacter sp. P4_E8 | reverse complement strand
GGTGAGTTTGCTGTTCTTAGTAACAGGAATGAGCCTTTGGAAGAGGTAGAAAACAGATTTAAGAAAAGGGTATTTGATATTTTATTCAGCTCATTGGTAATCATATTCTTATTAAGCTGGCTTTATCCAATAATCGGATTAATTATAAAAATACAAAGCCCGGGCCCCATTTTGTTTAAACAATTAAGAAGCGGTAAGGATAATGGTTCATTTTTATGCTATAAGTTCAGGAGTATGAAAATGAATAACCAAACTGATAAACAAGCATCAAAAGACGATGACCGGATCACAAAAATTGGCAGGTTTTTACGAAAAACCAGCCTGGATGAATTACCACAGTTTTTTAACGTGTTGCTGGGCGATATGAGTGTTATTGGTCCGCGGCCTCACCCATTGAATATGACCACAGAATACAGGGAGATCATAAATCAGTATATGGTAAGACACTTTTTAAAATCAGGAATAACCGGATGGGCACAGGTAAATGGTTACAGAGGCGAAACAAAAGACCCGATTTTGATGCAGAAAAGGGTTGAGTTTGATATTTGGTACCTGGAAAACTGGTCAATGTGGCTTGATCTGAAAATAATTTATATGACTGTTGCCAATATTCTAAAAGGAGAAGAAAACGCCTATTGATCAAATCTTTAAATCTCAAAAACTATGAAGGTAGACTTACTAAATCATTTACAATTGGCAAGGAAGCCAACAATTCTTGTAATAGGTGATCTGATGGTAGATCATTATATATGGGGAGGTGCCAGCAGGCTTTCTCCGGAAGCACCTGTACCTGTTGTTAATATAAACAGTGAATCAACTACTTTAGGCGGTGCAGGTAATGTGGTACAAAATCTGGTATCATTAGGTGCACAAGTAACAGTTGCCGGAGTTATTGGAAATGATGCTATGGGCAACCAGCTTATCAAGCTATTGATAGATGAAGGTGTTGAAATTGATGCTATTATTAAAGAGGAAAACAGAACAACAACCATAAAAACACGGGTGCTTGTAGGTAACCACCAACTGGTAAGGTTAGATAAGGAAGTAACTGATATATTATCCCCAAATATCGAAAACGCCTTGATGGATAAGGTGATGGCCTACATGGCCACTGCCGATCTGGTTGTTTTGTCTGATTATAATAAAGGGTTATTTTCACCACTATTAACCCAACGGATTATAGAGGCGGCCGAAATTCAAGGCAAAAAAGTCATCATAGATCCTAAAGGATCTGATTTTAGAAAATATAAAGGTTCTTATATCATTAAACCCAACCGTAAGGAATTGGCCGAAGCAGCTAAATCAGAGCACATCAATTCAATGGAGAGTTTAAGACAAGCCGCTGATGTTATTTTTGAACAAACCGATGCGGATTATCTTGTAGTAACATTATCTGAACAGGGAATGGTGATCATGAGCAAACATGCCCAGATAGCATTACCCGTAAAGGCCACAGAGGTTTTTGATGTTACGGGTGCCGGAGATACCGTTTTGGCAACCATTGCTTATTTCCTTGCCGTTGGATTAAACCTTGAAGAAGCTTGTGAACTGGCCAATCACGCTGCAGCCATTGTTATACGTCACCTGGGGAGTGCTACTACCACTGTTGATGAAATTATTAAGGGATATGGCCGAAAGCGAAAAACAAAGGTTAAAGCCACGATTTAAAATTATGGCCTAACGTTAAAAGCAAAATCTAAATAATCAACCCTAAATCTTAATTCATTAATATCAGCCCAATGGTTTCAGAAGAACTTAATGAGCATTACAACACTATAAAGAAAGTTATTGAAGTACTTGTTGCAGATATTGAGGCGGGCAGCGAACTAATAAGTACCACTATCAAAAACGGGAATAAGGTATTAATTGCCGGGAACGGCGGCAGCGCCGCCGACGCCCAGCATATTGCCGCAGAATTAACCGGCCGTTTTGTTAAAGAACGTAAGCCATTGCCGGGTATCGCGTTAACTACCGATACATCTGCAATTACCGCTATTGCTAATGACTACGGATATGATTTTGTGTTTTCCAGGCAATTGGAAGCATTTGCACAGCCGGGCGACCTCTTTATTGGTATTTCAACCAGCGGGAATAGTCCGGGAATTATAAACGCGTTTCAAGCGGCGCAAAAATTAAACTGCAAAACAATTGGTCTATCCGGCAAAAACGGGGGAAAGATGAACGGTATCTGCGATGTACATATCGTCGTTCCGTCAAATACCACTGCCC
>NZ_JBFUJG010000308.1:0-2231 GCF_056401495.1 Mucilaginibacter sp. P4_E8 | reverse complement strand
ATGGGGTATAAACCTCAAGATCAACAAAAATGCAAACCCTGGTATAAAGCCAACAAGTGGCTTTAGCCTCAATAATTAAATAAAACAAGTACAATGAAAAGTAAAATTTCACCTGCCGAAGGAAAGCTGGGTATCCTTATCCCTGGTTTAGGAGCAGTAGCCACCACGCTGATCGCCGGCGTTGAAGCAGTAAAAAAAGGTTTATCGCAGCCAATAGGCTCCCTTACGCAAATGGGTCATATCCGTTTAGGTAAAAGAACCGAAAACCGTAACCCTAAGATTAAAGATTTTGTTCCATTAGCTAATTTAAATGATATAGTTTTTGGTGGCTGGGATGTTTATGAAGATAACGTTTATGAATCTGCGTCAAATGCAAAGGTGCTTGAACCGGCATTATTAAATTCGGTAAAGGCCGAATTAGAAGCCATTAAACCGATGAAGGCTGCATTTGACAAAAACTATGCAAAAAACCTTACCGGTACCTATGTAAAAGAAGGTACACGTTATGAACTGGCCCAGCAGGTGATGGAAGACATTAAAAACTTCCAGGAAAAAAATGGTTTGGACCGTGTTGTATTGGTATGGTGCGGATCAACCGAAACATACTACGAAGCATCGGCCATTCACCAAACACTGGCTGCTTTTGAGCAAGCTTTACTTGATGATGATAAGTTGATAGCTCCAAGCATGATATACGCTTACGCGGCCTTAAAACTGGGTATACCGTTCTCAAACGGCGCCCCTAACCTAACTGTTGATATCCCGGCTTTAATTGAGCTTTCAAAAGAAAATAAAACCCCAATTGCAGGTAAAGATTTTAAAACAGGCCAAACCTTAATGAAAACTATCTTAGCCCCTGGTTTAGCAGCACGCTCATTAGGAGTTCATGGATGGTTTTCAGACAATATATTGGGTAACCGCGATGGCCTGGTGCTGGATGATCCGGATAATTTTAAAACCAAGGAGGTTTCAAAATTAGGAGTACTTGAAGATATTTTTAAACCAGAAGATAACGAAGAGCTTTATGGTAACATTTACCACAAGATCCGTATTAATTACTACCCTCCGCATGGTGATAACAAAGAAAGCTGGGATAATATTGACATTTTTGGTTGGTTAGGTTATAAAATGCAGATCAAGATCAATTTTCTTTGCCGTGACTCTATTTTAGCCGCCCCTATTGCCCTGGATCTGGCTTTATTCRGTGATCTGGCAAAAAGAGCAGGCATGAGTGGTATACAGGAATGGTTATCATTTTACCTTAAATCGCCTCAAACTGCAGAAGGATTACGCCCGGAGAACGACATATTTAAACAACTGATCAAGTTAGAGAATACCTTGCGTTATTTAATGGGCGAAGACCTGATTACCCATCTGGGATTGGATTACTATGAAGAGGCCTTTGCCGAAGCATAAAGCAAACCCAACACAACTTGCAACCGGCCGGAGAAGGAAAAACCTCATCCGGCCCTTTTTTTTGTTAATGACTGTTAAAAATTACTTTTTATTTGAATATACTTTTAGCTTTATTGCAAAAGCTGCAATTTCTCCGGTTTGCTATTGCAGGTTTAAACATGTATATTTTAAAATAACAAATTGCCTGCCTCAATTTAAATCAATCTAACAATCAATATATTACGCAACCGACATTATAAGCGGCTGATAAAAAGCCTATAATATATATCAGATGCTGCCGTTTGCAGAGTAATATAATTTGACGGTAATATTTGCTGAATGTGCTGTTTTCATACTTAAAATGAGGAATATTTGACTTTTTGACCACATTAGTCTGTAATAAATTTTTCTACCTTTGAAGCGCAGTTACAAGCTGACGGGATAGCTATGTCAATGCAAAAACAAACTTTTATAAGCTGTTTTTGTGTTAAAACAGGTGGTGATAAGTGATGATAAAGATGACTAAGCAGGTGATATGATATTATGATCTGTTGTTTTGAGTTAATAATTAAATTATCCGTATTCAAAAAACTGATAGCAGTAATTATTTACAACAGGTTATAAAAATAGTTCGATCAAAAAAAGTTTGTATTTGCATAATTGCATAAAGTACATGGATTATAAAAAGTTACATAGAAGTTTATTTTTTTTAATATTCTTTTTTTCTGCCACCTCATTATTCGCACAAACCACCGTGGTTACAGGCACAGTTACTGATGCCGGTAATAAACAAACCCTTCCCTATGTAGTTGTTTCATTTACAGGCACCACAGTTG
>NZ_JBFUJG010000307.1:0-2244 GCF_056401495.1 Mucilaginibacter sp. P4_E8 | reverse complement strand
AAATACGCCCCTTTTATTATTAAAGTTACAGATATAAAAAAACTATGCCTTGTAAAAGACATTCATAAAAAACACAATCATTAATTGGCAATTATTAAATGACAAGCTATAGGTTCTGTAAAATATTCAGGTAATTGGATGATCTTTCTGCTCGATGCGGAAGATCATACAATCTATGTCGGTTTTTATGCTCTCAACTATTTCCTCAATTTCCGTCTTAGTTAAGTCGCTCCTGAAATCATCGCGCATAGTGTTACTAATATATTGCAGATAGGGCGTAATCATGAGGTCATGTTTTTTATTCAGGCGGTCACCATCATAGGCAATCATTTTAAACAAGTGATCTAAATAAGTATAATAGGTACGCTTATTTAATCCTTCGATGTCATTTGAATCCCTTTTTAGCCGCTTCAAAAACTCATCAAGGGTCATAATCAATTATATTAAAATTCGTAATTATCAGATAGAAAGTAAATATATGAACAATGAGATAAATACTAATCCTCAACTTACAATTTATTATAGCTACCGGTTAATCGCAGCCCTTTACTATACAATAATGGTAATTGATTTTAACATACCTGTGCAATTCAGAAGAATTTCATGCACACAATCTTAATGCAATGTTTACGTTTATCATTTCAATTATATTATTACTGATAAAATAGTGTAAATTTATTTAAAAAACATCCAACTATACAGGCAATTAAGCTATAATACACATTTGTATTTGATACTACGTGACTTTTTTATACAGGTAAACCCATAATAAATTTCACTTTTTCATATTATAAAAATAAAAAGCTATAAAACAATCTATAAGCATTATTGTTAACCTCAGCACACTATAACAGACAATGTCAGCTAACACTATCAATTTGATTACTAACCAATTTAGTGTTGGGAATAAACTTCAAAACCTTGCATTTTATACTATGCTGATTTTAATGCTATGGATAATAATAATACAGATAAAAGCTAAACAAAATAAAGCAGCTAAACATAAAACAGTTAAAACATCCAAATAAAACGCGAATTAGGTTATTTATATTTAATAATATCTATCTGCTTATCAATAAATACTTAGTCGCGACTTAAAGTCAGTACAAACCCATTTTATTGAAATTCTAACGCTTTAAACCTGGCTTTTTTTATTTTCGGATTTTCGTTATATATGCTTATCCGACCCGCCACATTAACCGATATTCCGCAGATTATGCAACTGGTAGCGGAAGTTGTACCAGCTATGATAGCTTCAGGCAATTTACAATGGGACAGTAACTATCCCAATGCTTCGGTTTTCACCAACGATATAAACCATGATCAACTTTGGGTAGCCGAAGTAAATGGACAAATTGCGGGTATAACTGCTATTACAACAGACCAGGAGGCAGAATACACCCAGGTTGGCTGGGACATTAACGAAACCGCTATTGTTACCCACCGCCTTGCTGTAAGCCCCCATTATCGCGGCCTTGGCATYGCCGCTGCCTTACTGCAGCAAGCCGAGCATGAAGCTGTACGCCGAAAAATAAAAACACTGCGCGTTGATACCAATACAAACAACCAGGCAACTCAAAAACTATTTCCCAAACTAGGTTATGTTTATGCAGGCGAAATTGGCCTGGGTTTCAGACCAGGGTTAAGGTTTTATTGCTACGAAAAAAGGCTACAGACCAAATAATTAGTTTTATTGATCAGATCAAAGTCCTCTTAGCTGAACAACCAAAAACTACAAATTAAAGTGCTTCAGTTTAAGCCAACTGTTAAGTATTAAATACTTATCAACATTTGTGCGATTTATCAACACTGCGGTAAAAAACAAGATATAATATTCATATATTTAGTTTAATAAACCGCCTAAGGTCTGCCTCACAGGCTACGGCCCCCTAAATTATAAGAACTGAGAAGATGGAACCTATTATGATGCTTGTGATTACAGCTATTATTGCTGCTATAATTTTAGTTGTATTTAATAAACAACAGGAAAGTAAAATGAGCAATCATCTGTACACCAATGATGTACAACAGCTTTACCTGCTTACAGCAGCCGAGTACAAAATTAACGCTTTAGAGAATCAGCAACAATTTAATGAAACCAGTGATGATACAGGAGCAGGTATGCCTAATATCGCTCAGGAACTAAATCAGCTTACTGCAGCATTTGAAAGTGGCGAGCTACCACTTAATGAACTAAATTCAAGACTTGATTATTTATTGAATGTTCTTAATAAAAAGAATAGC
>NZ_JBFUJG010000306.1:0-2274 GCF_056401495.1 Mucilaginibacter sp. P4_E8 | reverse complement strand
GGGATTTGGGATGTTCGATTTCGGATTTATTTTGATCTGAAGGTTTATGAGATTTTGGAATTCTGTGTAATCTTTAATTAGAGCATTCAAGTTCAGGTAAATCCGAAATCGAACATCCCAAATCCGAAATCAAGACCCTTACTGTGTTTGTATATTGATGGATGGCATATTGAACGTTACGCTAAATGGGGCCTGGCCATTGCGGGTTTCGTACTCGCTGTAGGTGGCAGTATTGATCACAATGGTTTGCCATTTTACCGGGTTTTTATTCACCAGCATTTGCACCTTTGGCGAGTATTTAATGGATTGYAGTCCTTTGATATCATTTACTGAAAGATCCTCGGCCATTACCTTCATTTTTTGCCCTGCCGTTTTGCTGATCACTTGCTCAATACCTTCCTGGTTCTCCCAGTCGCTTACAAAATTTTTAATGATCACAGCATTTTGTACATCAAGGCTAACTTCCTGGTTAAAAACAAAGCGGTAATAGTTCCAGGAACCGCTCAGGCCTATCCAGCGCAGGTAAACGGAGTTGTCGTCAATTGCATCGTCAATCCTGATGGTTTGAGTTTGCGTTACGGCATGCGCGGTCTCCCCCTCATCATATTTGAGGACGATATTCAGGTAAAAAGCCTCGCGCGGAAAGCTGCCATTTATGCGCAAACGGTTTAAGCCCAACTGCGCCGGTAAAGGCGTGATTGCCTGGGTTTGGTTAGCAATAATAAATTTACCCCCATCCTGGTTCAGCAGCCATGAGCTATCCTCGTTAAGCAGGTAGCTGGTTTGCGGGCCGCCGGCAAGCGGATTCCGGTTAATATCAAGCAGAATAAGGTCGCAATATAACTGAACGCCGAGCAGATCATCGCTGTAAATAAAGCCAATGTCAAAAGGATAATCTATAGAGTAGGCGGGTTCGGCAAAGTCAGTAACCCAGCGGGCAAGCTGGGTAGTATCAGACACCTGCCTGAAAGGAACATAAGCAGCCAGGTTGCCCCCATAACGTTCACCTAATTGTTTGGCGGCATAAACTACATAGTAGGGGTTAGGAAGGGTTGTAAAGGCAGATGTATAACCATCTGCTGTGTTATTATCATAGTGCTCGGCATATGCTATCTGATAGCTGGCACTCAGGTTATCATCCCTGAAATTAGCCAGGGTGTAATCACTGTTATCATTGGGGCACAATAAACTTTGCAAAAAGTTGGAGAGGTCGGCCTTTATTATTCCCTCGTTATTAGGCCGGTTGACTGATTGAATGGTGTTTTGAAGTCCCGTAAGCTTATCAAAATAGGTTATACGCGTAATTACATTATAATATGGGCGTAAGCTATTCATGTTGATGTATCCGCTGGCAGCGCTGATAAAAGAGGCTTTTATAGTTATTTCGTTGTTATTGCCTGCTTTATCAACTTCATAAATGCCCTGATAGGGCGCTGCATTTAGGTATACTTTATCGCCCTGTTTAACGAGGTATTTGGCAGTGCCCGGATCAATAAGCGAGGTGTTGACAACTACTTTGGCATATCCTTTTTCGTTATCCACTGTTATACTGATGACGCCAAAATCTTTGTGCTGGTAAGTGAACACAATAGGATTAAAAGCCGCGTTCCAGCGGGATACATTGTCGCCGGTGAGTGTTACCGAGGGATCGGCAACGAGCAGATTTGAAATTACAGGTACATTAATCGAAGTTTGGTCCGTACAGCCTAAGGGATTGCTATCCTTAACCAATGGCTGCACCAGGCCACCGTTTAAGCCGGTAAATATTGGCGATAGCTGCCAGGTGGCGCCAAAATCATTACTGTACTGAATAGGGCCATAACTTGATGTCGCATTTATAGTGATCTGCGCGTCGGCAGCGCCTATCGCTGATTCCGGCTTATCAATATGTACAAAATTTATCTTCAGATCACATACCCCCGGGTTATTAGGCGGCGGACCGCTTCCAGCCTGTAAAGAGAGTATGGAGTATATTTTATAGCTGCTGAATGTTTGCTCGCCATGTTCATTATAATGGCTTTCTCTTAATACACCACTGTCAATTTTTACGGATTGACCCGGAACTATTACCGTATTGGTATTTATTATACCATTTTCATTTACCTGATAAGTTACTATACAGTTGTTCCCATTGGTGTATTGGCCGGTATCGGTATCAATTATTGATACCAACACGTCGGCACTGTCTATTTCACCTCCATTTTGGTCGGGGTAGGAGCTTACCCAGTTAACTTCTTCTATTTTAGCTATAATGCTCATCGATTTGAGTTTTAA
>NZ_JBFUJG010000305.1:0-2313 GCF_056401495.1 Mucilaginibacter sp. P4_E8 | reverse complement strand
CTGGAAACGTTTGGCCTCGTCATACACACCGCGCGGACCTACCGGGTTAACATTACCCCAGTACTCCTCGGGCTGGGGGCTTATATTCGGGTCGCCATAAACCTCAGATGTGGAAGCTATCAGCATCCTTGCCCCTTTTGCCAGGGCCAGGCCCARCAGGTTATGCGTACCCAATGATCCAACTTTTAAGGTTTGGATAGGTATTTTTAAATAATCAATAGGGCTTGCCGGGGATGCAAAATGCAATACGTAATGCAGTTCGCCGGGTACATGTACAAAAGTGGAAACATCATGGTTATAAAACTCAAAATTCTCCAGCTTAAAAAGGTGTTCAATGTTACGCAGGTCGCCGGTAATGAGGTTATCCATACCAATTACATGGTAATCTTCCTTTATAAACCTGTCGCACAAATGCGAACCTAAAAACCCGGCTGCTCCGGTTATTAATATCCGTTTACGGTTTGCCATTTTTAATTATTTTTCTTTGGGTGATAAAATTTGTATTAATAAGGGAAAAATCTGCTATTGGTTACACTTCTTGCATTCTTAAAAGTAAGTCTCTGGTTTCTTTTCCTGTGAACCGTGCTGATCTTGTCTCCAAAAAGAAGCATTGATAATACTTTGTTTGAGCCGCACAACAATCTGAGCAGCAGAGGGAAACTTAGTCCTGCAATCAATCCGGTCAGTATCTGTAGCGGAATATTATGTACAGATAATTTGGTCAATAAAATCCTGGATGCAATGGTTCCAAATACATGAAACAGGTAAATGCTATAAGAAAAACCGCCAAGCCAAACCAATTTGCTGTTTTGATAACCGAGGCTTATCATCAATATGCAAGCGGTTGAGCCAACACCAAACGTTAAAAGATTAGCAACTATAACAGGTGAATCCGCATTAAGTATATATAACTGATAGCCTAATGAAAAGACGAATATTATGCCTGCTATTTTAATTATACCTTTTTTAAATATAACCTCATAAAATCTTTTTAGTGATAAACCCAGGATAAAGAATGTTAGTAAAAATGGTACCCTGTTCAAGCTGAAATAATTGAACTTGAAAGGTAATAATACAAAGATCAGCGCTGTTATTAGCAGGCAAATCATTGCGGATTTTAAAGTATTAAGCGCTTCAAAGTTTTCGAGAACGATAATAATCAGAAACACGATCATCATTCCTTGTAAAAACCAAAAATGTGTATACGGATACACATAAATACGCCAAATATCATTCAGGTCAATTTGTGAATTTGTTCCGGGAATAACGTATTGCAACAGATAGAAAAGAGTTGATACCACAACTAATGGTATCAATAGTCGATTAATTTTCCCAGTTATGAATTTGGAGTTGGAAGTAAACCTTGAAACCGGTTTATAAGCGTAAACAAAGCCCGATATAACCGTAAATAACGGAATTTGGATATATTGATACTCATAATACAAAAATCGCCATACAGAGTCATTAGCCACTTTTAATCCATTATCTGATACAGATCCTATGACGTAGCCCAATACTATTAAAATTATAGCAAGGCCCCTAAGCGTTTCTATACCTAAATTTTTATTAGTCTGGCCGATTTTCATTGTAACATAATTGAAGACAGAACAATAAAGTTTTCAAATTGCTCAACATGAATTTAACTGAACGATATGTTCACAGCTTCGCCCTTTCAATTACAAGTTATAGCTGGAAATAAGGGCTATTTGAGACTATCCGATCAAAATAGTTTTGCAAAACGCCAACAAAATATTAAAAATCAATAAGAATTTGTTTTTAATCAGGCGTTTTGATACCTAATTGTAAAAATGTGTACACAGATGAGAAATGAGTGAGTAAGATTGGATGTAATTTGATAAACCGGCTTTTTCTGAGCCGGTAAAATAGCGGGGAATGAAAAAGATAGCTGGGAAGGAGTTTAACAGGATGCTACAACAGCTAATTAAAACAAATTAAAAAACCACTGTACAAAACAAGTCGGCCTGCTTTGTACAGTGGTTTAAATTAATTCTAATAAAGTTAAATTATAATGTCAGATTATTGGCAGCAAGTTTCTTTAACCAAACTGTATAAGGAGTGCTCCATTTTATGATGCCATAATTAGCTTCCAATGCACTGCTTTTTTGAGGTTCATTAAACAGTTCATAAATGATAGCGACTTTAACCTGGGGGTTGCTTTTACACTTTGCTATGAATTTTGAAAGAAATGCATTCTGATCTGTTTCATACGTACTTGTATTTTTATACCTCTGGTTTATTTCTGTGAACCAGATAGGTTTGTCAGGAAACAGAGAGCCCAGCTTTTTAGTTTAG
>NZ_JBFUJG010000304.1:0-2327 GCF_056401495.1 Mucilaginibacter sp. P4_E8 | reverse complement strand
TCCCAAGCCAATATTTTACTTCCCAGGCTCGTAACAGTATCCGTCATCCGTTTAAAAAAGTAGCGCTCAAGATCACTAACTCCTTCAAAATTCATTTTTTGCATCATATGTGCTATAGCAGTATCAAGCGACCATGCTTTAATCCCAAACGCAACCTCGTCGCCACCCAAATGGATCATGTGAGCCGGAAAAAGCGTATTGGTTTCTTTAATGATATCGGCTAAATACTGGTAAGTTTTTTCATTGGCCGGGTTAAAGGTAAAATTCGGATAACCAGCAACGCTGCCGCCTGTAAATTCGGRGTAAGCTTTGTTAGCTGCTGTAGCATGGCCAGGCATATCAATTTCAGGGATCACGGTTATAAATCGGCTGGCAGCATAAGCTACTATTTCCCTGATATCGTCCTGGGTATAATACTGGGCTTCGGCAGCCGAATCACTATAATTACCTACACCACCTACAGATGTAAGTTTTGGATATTTTTTGATCTCGATGCGCCATCCCTGCACATCTGTTAAATGCCAGTGAAACTTATTAAGCTTGTAATAAGCCATCCAATCGAGTAATTGCTTAACTTTTTCTTTACCAAAAAAATGTCTTGCTTCATCAAGCATTAAGCCTCGCCATTGGTAACGCGGCAAGTCTGCTATATTACAGGCCGGTATGCAAAGATCACCATCGTTATCCCGCTGCTGATCTTTTACCAATTGTAACAGCGACGTTAAGCCATAAAAAATACCTTCTTTACTTTGCGATATGATAGTGACGTGTTCAGGTGTTATCTTCAACGTATATGCGCCCGTTGCTTGTGGTGTATTAACCAATACAAGGTCAATAGCACTGGCTGCCTCATTATTACTTACAACAAGAGTTATGCCTTTTGCCTTAGATATTTCTTTTTGAAAGTAATTGGCTAACGATATTAAAGAAGTGTCGCTTACACCAATTGTAGCATGGCTATTAAAATTGAATTGGCCAGCAGTGTTAATAACCGATTTGGGTTGAGGAATAATGTTTAGGTTTTGCGCCTTTATATAACCAGAAAGTAAAAGAAGCGTTGCTAAGAGTTTAAATTTCATTAATTGTAAAAGTTCAAATTATGGGGCATGCTATGATAATAAAATTTATGCTATATCAGGGTAATTTATTTGTAATAATGTTTGAATCAGTATAAACATGCCATAAACAAAAAAAGCGACCATGCCTGAGCATGATCGCTTTGTAATTATATATGATGGAGTTATTGCTTATTTCCAACCACCGCCTAATGAACGGTACAAATCCGACATGGCGTTTAAACGTGCGTTTTTAACGGTTGCCAGATCAAGTTCGCTTTGCAATACACTGCTTTGCGCGGTAATCACTTCCAGGTAAGTAGCCTGACCGTTGCTGAACAGTAAGTTAGCATTACTGGTAGCTTTTTCCAGGGTGCTTACACGGTTAGCGATGATAGACTGTTGTGTTTTCAGTTTTTCTATACGAACCAGCGCATCAGACACTTCGCCTACTGCATTTAAAACTGATTGCCTGAATTGCAGTACGGTTTTTTCACGGTCAACCAAAGCCACTTTATATCGTGTTTTTAATTGCCTGTGTTGCAGCAATGGCTGAGTTAAAGCGCCGGCAACTGTACCAAATAACGATGCCGGAACAGTAAACCAGTTGCTTGCCCTGAAGGTATTTAAACCACCATTAGCAGTAATAGTTAATGAAGGGTACATATTAGCCTGTGCTATACCTACGTTGGCGTTAGCAACATTCAGGGCAAGTTCTGCGGTTTTCACATCGGGCCTGCGGCTTACAATAGCTGACGGTACACCAGCTGAAAGATTTTCAGGAATGGTTAACTCGTCTAAATGGGCAGTACGCTCAACTTTGTCGGGCAGGGCACCGGTTAAAATTTTAATCGCGTTTTCTTGTATGGCAATATCGCGTTCAAAACCAGGCACCAGTTGTGCTGCTGAAAGCTGCTGAGCTTCGGCCTGTTGTACGGCCAACTGAGTAACCTGACCAGCATCAAACTGCAGGCGAATAATACGTAAAGTGCTGTCATTCAGCCTTACATTTTTCTGGGCTATATCCAGTTGTGCATCCAGCATCAACAAGTTGTAATAACCTTGCGATACACCGGCTACTATATTGGTTTGAATAGCCTTTTTGGCCTCGTTAGTTTGCAGGTACTGCGCCAGCGCCGAACGGCTCTGGTTACGGATCTTGCCCCAGATGTCGGCTTCCCATCTTAAACCCAGGTTTGCGTTATAATCCTCAATGTGCTTGGTGCCAATGTTATATTGAGTTAAGCTCAAACCGGTAACGCTATTATCTGA
>NZ_JBFUJG010000303.1:0-2335 GCF_056401495.1 Mucilaginibacter sp. P4_E8 | reverse complement strand
GGGATAATTATTAACCATAACTTTTCGGTTGAATTTCCTGAGCTATTCCGAAAAGATGACTTTGATATTCAAAATCCGTCTGGATTAAATAATCTTTTATTCTGGGAAGCACCAAATCCATCTTTATGGAAAGATAAATATATTGAGCTATTAGAAAAATATAATTCTCTATTAATAAACAAAATAGAAAGTAATATGTAATAAACTTTTTTAGTACAGATCAGTTAATTAGAACCGTATTCTGAATAGAATACGGTTTCTTTTTTGAAGGGAGTATTTGAAAAAATCACAACTGTACAATTTCACCGGTACCATTATCGGCAGAACGTTTATACCTGGTTGAAAAATATCAATAGTTATACCTGGAGAACCAGTGAAACACAATATAATAGCATTAAAAAACATTAAATTAATTAAGTGGCATTAAAAACTAATGGCACTTTATTAATTTTTAAGGAACTAATATATGGGATACCCATGGTTCATTAAGCTTCCTGACAGCAGAGTTGCGGAATATTTGTTTTTCCTCTCTGCTGTATACTGCCATCGTTACTGTTTGATCCTTATCTGTAGGAGTTATAGTAATATCTAAATTGTACTTAGTTTGATATCTGAAAGAATAAGTGGCTGTGTTAGCTTCTATATCATAAACATTCATTTTATCAGGTACACCAAAAGAAATATGACATTTGCTTTCACACTCTACTACTAATTTGCCGTAGCCATAATAATCTTCGGTTGGGGCCGCATTGGTAATTTTTTTACAACCAGACTCAGACAGCAAGATGATAGCTGAGAATAGTAAAGCTGCCTTTTTCCCTTTGTATAAGATCGATGAAAATGGCACAATACTAATGGGCGCTGGTTTAATCCAGCTAAATTTTTTGTTAAAATTTTTCATACTCATACTGTTTAGTTAAGTAAAAATAGAACATCCATGGAGTAGAAATTAGGTTTGACTAAAAGTGTATATCATAATGTGAAAAAGTGTAGAACTTTGAGAAATTGACAAAAAACTATCACAATAAGCTATTAAACAAATAGACAAATGCACATTTTCATATCATTAAATTCAACAACTTCTGAGATAGGCTTTCATCAAAACCCTGGATTGATTTAGAGTTTAATAACTGGAATTGTGTGAATTAAATTGTGCAAATAATGGGAAGCTGATTTCAAAAAAATGAGCATTTTAAATTATAGATTTGATTGACTATCAATTGATTCATTAGAATTTAAAGGATAGAATATTCAACTAATTAATTATGTTAGTTATGGAAATATTAATTGCAATATTGTTTTTAGCGAATATTCTGGTTTGGGCATACAACAGATTAAAGCAAAAAGTAAATTAGCCAACCATTAAAAGCTATTCTGCACTACCTGTTTATTAAACGGTAGCTTAATTGCATTGTATAAAAATCAGATTGAGCTATCCGTTATCGAAACGCAAAGTATTTGATAATCTCTTTTGAACCCTGACCAAACATTCCGGGGTTTACAAATCAATCAATAAAAAACACTTACCTAATCATAATCCTTTAGTAAAACCATGGCTAATTAAAACCGTAATTGGTGAGCTCTTACAAGCAATTATACTAACCATTAATTAGTCTGATTCAACACTTCCTCAAGCCTATTGATAGGTTAATCAAAACAAAGTATCCCTTTAGCAAGTTTATACTATGCAGGGAATCTCCCTTTAAATTATAAAAGTTTTAATTATTTTATTGTTTTTTAAAACAATCTACAATAATATATGTATATTGTTAAAGCTTTTTGATTTAGCAAATAAGATTTAAATATTTGTTTCTGGGTTTTACGTATTAATAATCAAGAAAGCATTCATTATTAATACTAATTTAAGGATCAGATAACGTGCCGATCCGTTTTGATAAAGCTTATTTTGAACTGAACAAGATTATTTAAAAGGTTATTTTACTTAATTAAGTCATGGATAAACATTACGGCCAAATAGTAGAGTACAGAGTTAGAAAAAATGGTTATTGTATCAGTGACCTGGCCAGGTGCATGCAAGTAAACAGAAGATCCATTTATAACTGGTTTAATCAAAAACATTTAAAAAGAGATGTTATACTTAGGATTGGATGCATTATACGGCATGACTTTGCCCAGGAATTTCCTGAAATTTTTGAACCAGATGACTTCAAAATTATTTATCAGGTACCTGAGCAGCCTTTGCGTAACACTTTAAGTTTTGATTATGAAGAACAGGAATGCTGGAAAAACAAATATCTAACATTACTGGAAAAATACAACGAAACTCTTTTACGGAGTACGGACGGAAAAATACCGTCTGAGTATACTTCATTTG
>NZ_JBFUJG010000302.1:0-2386 GCF_056401495.1 Mucilaginibacter sp. P4_E8 | reverse complement strand
AGCCATACCCGCCTCTTGATATACCGGTAACGTAACGTCTTTTTACATCAATTCCGGGCTCTGTATCCAATGCGCTAATGGCTTTATAAACCAATGTATCTACAGACGGATAATTGGGAATACCTCCCCAACCAGACCCGGACGGGCAATTCGGCACAAAAAGAAACGCCGGGTATTTTTTTCTGTTGATATCGGTTGACAATAGTTCAGCCGCCGCCGCACCTTCCATTTGCCTGATCTTATCGGTGCCGGGTTGGCCGCCGTAAGGAAGACTGACAACCAAAGGGTACTTCTTTTTCGGATCGAAATTTAATGGCTTTAGTAAATGATAAAATAGGGTATCGCCTTTGCTGTTTACAAAGGTACGGGCTTCAAATAATTGAGCCAGTTTCTTTGTGTTTTCAAAATTTTGCTTCCCCCAGTATATTGACGAATAGCCTTCAACGGTTACCATTCCTCCAATAATCAGTGTAATTACCAAAGCCAGTGCTTTCACAGTAACCAATGTATCTTTTAAAGATTCCTTAATGGGGCTGGAGTTTTCAGTGTTTAATAGCTTGATTTCACTTAAAAAATGCATAATAAACGGAATGAAGATTAAGCCACCAGCCATTGAAGCCCATTGAACAATTTTTCCTGATACGCTATTGAATTGAACGTCTTTAGATAACAGGGGCCAGGCAATAGCTGGTATTAAAATCAGACCGATGACTAACATATAGGCGCCTGCTACCTTTAACCAAATTTTTTTCCCGCTACCGGAAAATATAAGGGTTAGAGCGTATATGATGCTGATACCTAAAAAAATAAGAACTGCAGGTATATAATAGTTTATATAATAGCTGCTTGATACTCTTGATATCAGCATTATAAAAAAGACAACAGCAGCACAAAGGCTTGCTATTGTGAATATTATCCCTGTATAGAAGGCAGACCAATACCCCCGGTAGTGATAATACTTCAGTAAGAATATGCTTCCTGTTATTGAAACTATATGAGTCATCCAAAACCAGGCTATAAACGAATTCTGCATATAAAGTTGGATACCCAACAGCAATTGACCTATGCTTTGAAATATGCTGCAAGCAACAAGTAATCCTAAAAAAAAGATCCCAAAATGATAAAGACTTTTATTCATAGCTATTTTATTTACCGGTTTATTCCGCAAGAGAAGCCTTGAATGTAAATTGATGTGTAAATTTGATAAGGTTTTGCTTACTAATTTAAAGTGAAAATTTTGTTAAACCCTTTAAGTCTTCCCGAAGTTGGTACTGGACAACCTTTTCTTTTTTTGAAGATTAGATTAATTACAAACCTGATCAACAAAAATTCCAAATCCTATTTGATTTTCAAATATTTGTGCTTACCTTTGACCCTCCTTGAAAGGAGGTATTTAGGAAATTATGATCATCATTAACGTAAAAGAAGGCGAATCATTAGATAAAGCATTGAAACGCTTCAAGAAGAAATTTGAGAAAACAGGTGTATTAAGAGAGCTTCGCAGTCGTCAGGCATTCGAAAAAAAATCTGTAACTCGTCGTCATGTTGTTAAACATGCCATCTACAAGCAAAATATGAATATAGAAACTGTTTAAATCTTGTAAAAGATTTTTTCAAATTTCTTAACATTATATTAAAACTATTTGTACATTCAATGTCTGGATGTTCAAATAGTTTTTATGTTTTTAGAGCGTTTTATCCAATACATTAAATTCGAAAAGCGATACTCGCCCCACACCGTATCTGCCTATGAATCAGACCTGGATCAGTTCATGCGCTTCCTTAATAACCCTGGTATGGCCAGCGCTGTTCCCGAACCGGTTATAACACATCCCAACCAAATAAGCTACCACGACATCCGTAACTGGATGGTTGAGTTAATAAGCCAGAAGCTTACAGCCCGTTCTGTAAACCGTAAAATGGCAACCTTGCGCAAGTATTTTAAGTTTTTATTACAGGAGGGGTTAATTACCGAAAATCCGTCGTCCAAAATCCGTTCGCAAAAAATTCCCAAAAACCTGCCTGTTGTGGTTGAGAGTGCCCGCCTTACCCAAATGCTTGATGATAATGAAGTATTTACAGATGATTTTGCCGGCCGGCGCGATAAGCTGGTTGTTGAAATGCTGTTTGGTACCGGTATGCGCCTGGCAGAGCTGCTGGGCCTTAAGGATCAGGATATTAATGATTATGAAGGCACCCTGAAGGTTTTAGGAAAACGCAACAAGGAGCGTATAATCCCTATAAATACGGAGCTGCGCATATTACTGGGTGATTACATAGAATTAAAGAAAAATCAAAATTTTCATAACAATTCGCAAGCATTAATCGTTACAACTAAAGGAGCCGATGCTTACCCAAGATTAATATATCTAATAGTGCAAAAATA
>NZ_JBFUJG010000301.1:0-2393 GCF_056401495.1 Mucilaginibacter sp. P4_E8 | reverse complement strand
CAAGGAAGGAATCGCACTAGGCCCAAGCTTTCTTTTTATTTCTTCCGAACACCTATAGTGTTATCACTGACCATAGGCTGAATACTCAGGAGAAGGGTTCAATATGGATAAGCACATCCTTTATTGAAAGGGTACTTTCTAATAATTTATCCTTAACTAAATGTGCTATACTGTGCCCCTCCGCAACAGATAAATTCTGGTCAACCTGGATATGCAGGTCAACAAAATAATCAAAGCCCATTTTTCTTACATAACACTTTTCTATAAATTTAACTTCTTTAACTTCGGCCGCCAATTCTCTAACCTGATCTACTATTTCACCAGATGGAGCTGTATCCATGATTTCTGCTAAACCCGGGCGTAAAAGCTGGATCGCGTTATAAAAGACAATTCCCGATGCCAAAAGTGCTGCCCAATCATCGGCTCCTTCATAACCTTTACCAGCTATCAATGCGATAACAATTCCAATAAAAGCAGCGATAGATGTAATGGCATCGCTCCGGTGATGATATGCATCGGCTTTTACAGCATTACTGCCTATTTGATTTGCTATATTCAGTACATATCTAAACATACCCTCTTTGATAATAATAACTCCTAACAGGATATACAAAGTGAACCGTTTGGGCATATCATGCGGAGTTCTTACAAATTCGATAGCGTGCCAGGCAATCCAGACAGCAGCGCCCATCAGGAAAAAAGAAATAATGATAGATACGATTGGCTCCGCTTTTCCATGCCCGTAGGGATGTTCCCGGTCTGCCGGTTTCATAGCAATTTTTAACCCGATCCATAATAAGGTTGAACTGAATACATCCGCACCTGTTTCCGTTGCATCCGCAATTAAGGCATAGGAATGCCCTAAATGGCCTGCAATAGCTTTCATAAAAACAAGGGCAATACTGATCCCTATACCTATTTGGGTAGTTCGGATCGCTTTTACTGATGGGTGGACGTCAATTGCAGCCATTACTGGAGTAGTTATAAAATTTAAGCGGCAAAGGTAAAAGCTTATGAAGTAATAATACTATTAATTGCTAAATTCAAATAGACTTTCTTCATCTTTATATCGGACTTTTGGTATAAATAATTATTTAGATTTACTTCATGAAGAAAAGAACCGGGTACTTCAGTTTGACACTGCTTATTCTCCTAACAAGCCATCAGCATTTATTTGCACAGATAAAGAAAGAGTTGTCTGCAACCATCACCGTAAATTTAAAAAAAGAAGCTGGGGAAATAAGTCCTGTTTGGGCCTGGTTTGGGCATGATGAGCCAAACTATACCTATATGAAGGATGGAAAGAAATTGCTTTCGGAATTAGCTGCTTTAAGCCCTGTTCCTGTTAACATGCGAGTACACAACCTGCTAAATACGGGTAATGGCGAAGCTGCTTTAAAATGGGGCTCCACCAATGCTTATACAGAAGATGCCCAGGGTAAGCCTGTTTATGACTGGCACCTGGTTGACAGCATTTTTGATACCTATATTAAATTGGGTATGAAACCCTATGCCCAGATTGGGTTTATGCCCGAAGCGCTGTCTACCAACCCTGAACCTTACCGGCATCACTGGCAGCCGGGTCGCGACTATAATGAAGTTTATGCCGGCTGGGCCTATCCGCCTAAAGATTATAATAAATGGGAAGAACTGGTTTACCAATGGGTAAAACATGAGGTGGGCAGATATGGAAAAAAAGAAGTGGAAAGCTGGTACTGGGAGGTGTGGAACGAACCCAACATAGGGTACTGGAAAGGTACAATGCCTGAGTTTTTTAAATTGTATGATTACGCGGCTCATGGTGTAAAAAGGGCATTGCCCACGGCTAAGGTAGGGGGACCGGAAGTGGCGGGTGGTTCCAGCCCCGGCGGTATGAAGTTTTTGAGAGCCTTTATTGAACATTGTATAACCGGTACCAATTATGTAACAGGTAAAACTGGCTCCCCGCTTGATGTGATCTCGTTTCATGCCAAAGGTCAGCCATCTGTTGAAGACGGGCACGTCCGGATGAATATGGCCCCGCAATTGCGTGATATCAGGGAAGGATTTAAAATTGTGGCTTCTTACCCACAGGTCAAAAATATACCGATAGTTATCGGCGAATCTGACCCCGAAGGCTGTGCTGCCTGCGGAATGGCAACCAATCCATCAAATGCTTACCGCAATGGAACCATGTATTCCAGTTACACTGCGGCCTCATTTGCCCGGGAATACTTGCTGGCAGATTCATTGAAGGTAAATTTTATGGGCGCAGTTTCCTGGTCGTTTGAATTTGAAAATCAACCCTGGTTCTATGGCTTTCGGGATCTGGCAACCAATGGGGTAGACAAGCCAGTGCTGAACGTGTTTCGCATGTTTGGTATGATGAAGGGTAAAAGGGTAGAGGTAAAAGG
>NZ_JBFUJG010000300.1:0-2401 GCF_056401495.1 Mucilaginibacter sp. P4_E8 | reverse complement strand
GAGCAAATCGGTGCTCTAAAGTGCACAGAATTGAATGGTCAGGCATTGCGGAACGTGAAGCTAAGGTTTCCCTGATCTAATTTTCGAGCGTTTCCCGTCGCGACCAGCATTCATCCATTGACCCACCTGTCGATTTTTCGCCCCTATGGCGCCAATCGCCGTTTACAAATGAATATTGAAAAGAGAGGGTTTTGCCCACGCTCTCAGGTGTTTTGGTAAAGAATGCTATATGCTCTGTGTACTTGCCATCACGGGCAGAATAGCTTCCTCCTCCGGCATTCATGAATTGTTTAGTTGTTACATTCTAGGCAATCCAATGAAAGCGTGTACCGGAAAGTACCTTCATAGTTCTTCTTGGAAAAAAAGGACTGGGCCGCTTACTTACCTTATCATTTGTATAATTCCCGGTAATTATCCATGCGCCCGTCAGTTCGCCCGACTTTCCGTCATCTACCCGGTTCCATGTTTCATTTGATCGGGTTAAAGTAAGTTTGCTTCCCGCTAAAGTAATTTCAGAACTCAGCTCTTTGCCCACTTGCTCAGGATCTATAGTATTCCATTCTATATGTTGGATCAGGTTATTGCCCTGAATACGCCAGGTGCCGCCATAGGAGCTTATAAATTTCTTTCCCGGAACGTCGTAGGTAGCAATAGAGAAAACCTTTGCTGTATTAATCATTACCGTTTGCTTTTCAGCCGGCCCATATTCCCAGGCACCTTTCAAATCATTGGCATCTATGCGTGTAATTTTTAAGGATGTAAAAACAGCAGCTACTGATACCGCCAGTAATGCGATGATCAGGAATTTAAGTTTGATTTTCATACCCATGTAGTTTAAGCGCTCTTTTACTCTTGATCTTTCCGGTAAGGAAGATTAATTATAAATTTAATATTTTAATTTTCAAAATGGTAAAAAAGGGTCCTCTCCTGTGAAAAGTGGAATGAAAAGCTATGCCATTGGGAGCAGCAGTCAATATTGTCGCAAACGCCCCACTAATTTGTCATAATAACACAGGTGTTTTAATCACTCCTTGTTATAGCTTTACAGAATAAACCGATAAACTTAACATACAGCTATGGAAACAAAAACAGCAAGCAGAAGAACGGAGGGGTTACTCACCTTGTTTGATATGCAGACCACTTTTTTTGCCCGTGCAATTGAAGGTATCTCTGAGGAAGATACCTATAACCGTTTAAATACCAAGGCAAATCACATTGCATGGCTCGCCGGGTCATTGGTGCAGCAGCGATTCTATATGACAAGGGAGACTCACCCTGAATTAAAACAGACCGGAGACGAGCTGTTCAAAGACAACAAAGGGATCCAGGACGATGCAAAGTATCCTGCTACCACCGAATATCTAAAGGATTGGGAAAAGATAAGTCCCATAGCCAAAGAGGTACTGGTAAGCGCAGACGACGAAAAGCTGGATAGTATAATTGATATGGGTTTTATGAAAATGACCTATTATGAGCTGCTATCATTTATGATCTATCGGGAAGCAAGTATAATAGGCCAGCTTGCCTTATGGCGCAGGTTGCTGAATTATCCTGCCCTGAAATATGATTAGGATGATAAGCTGATCATTTCGGGTTGGCATCAGGTAAATGGCACCGGACCTGTTGCAAAAGCTAAAGCTAATGGCCAGCACGCCAGATTTACACCTGTTACGGCTTTAATATACTGGTCATTGCTTTGGTGATAATGATTTAAAAGAAATTTCATTAAATACTTTGAAATACAAAGTACTTTTACTTATCTTCATATTTCAAAGTATTTAATGAATTCTCTTAAAAATCATTTATCATGACACCGACAAAGAATTTAACAACACAGCTAATTCATTCGTCTTCATTGGGTAAACTCATGTTGCTTGGCGCTGGGATTGCTTTAATCCTGATCACAATTTTTCTGCTTGGAGTTGGAGAGCCTAACCCGGCATGGGGAAAGCTATGGATGATTAGACCTTTAATTGTAGTCCCTTTAGCCGGTGCAATGGGTGGTATACTTTATTACCTCATGGATCATCTGCGCTATCAGGGCGGCTGGAAAAAGGCATTGGCTTATATATTGAGTTTGATTGGATACATCATTGCGCTATGGCTTGGTACTGTTTTGGGATTGGACGGCACGTTGTGGAATTGATCGGTATAACCGTTCAAAATGTGTGAGTTACAAGCCCGAATTTACGTTTTGAAAAGATTAAACAATCAATTCAGCATTAAATCTTGCTGCAATTATAACAACAAATAGAAAATTCGGTATTGATTTAAGAAGGTTTACCATAACTTCACATATCTTTGGACTCAAAATTTACAAACATATCTTCATGGCAAAGGCATCTGAAATTAAAGTAGGAAATATATTACGTTATAACGGCGAACTGGTAACCGTTACAGA
>NZ_JBFUJG010000299.1:0-2491 GCF_056401495.1 Mucilaginibacter sp. P4_E8 | reverse complement strand
AAAGGCTGTATGCCATAAGGCCCGTCGCCATTGCCGCCCTGCACGTTGCGTGACATTTCTTCGGAGTTTGAATAAGGGATAAACCAGCGGGTATTATCCAGTTTAGGCATCAGGGTGTCGCGCAGAGCTACCAAAATATCCTCTGGAGGAGTAATTTCGTTACCACCGCACCACATCGCCAGTGAAGGGTAATTACGCACCAGTTTTACCTGGTCTTCAATAGATTTAAGATACAATCCATGATCATCCGGATACTTTCTGCGTGTCCATTGATCGTCCAGCTTCATCGGGTCGGTCCACCGGCCGTTGCAATCACCTGATCCCCACATGTCCTGAAAAACCAGCATGCCATATTTGTCGCAGGCCTCATAAAATTCAGGCCGTTCAATTAACGCTCCACCCCAAACTCTGATCAGGTTCAGGTTCATATCCCGGTGAAAACGCACCTCGGCATCGTAACGCGCATCCGAAAAGCGCAATAGCTCGTCAGATATTATCCAGTTACCGCCTTTAATAAATATCTTTTGCCCGTTAATGTTGATCTGCCTGCTTTCGGTACGGGTATTCCATTCTGTAGTAAGTTGCCTTACTCCTACCTTAATATCGTCCTGATCAGATAGTTTACTAACACCAGTTACAAACTGCAGGTGCATTGGGTATAAATGCTGTGCACCGTATCCGTTAGGCCACCACAGTTTTGGATTTTTTAAAGTGTAATCATTTAGCTGTACTAATTGTGTTGAATTTGCTTTTATGGTAACTTTTTTAGATACCACGGTGCCATCCAAATTATATTTTAACTCGCCGGTTACGAGTGCATTAGTAGCATTTTCCAACGCTGCCGATACCTGTATAATAGCCGGCTGCTGTGGTCCTTCAACCTGCCTGATGCCAGGCACCAGCGTAACTATATGTGGGTCTTTTATTCTAACGGCACCTGTTTTCTCAATGGTTACCTTATCCCAAATTCCTGTGTTACGGTCTTTGATGGGTTGAATCCAGTCCCAGCCCGCGGTATATTGTATGCCTACGTTACGGGCAATAGTTCCATCGCCACCCTGGCCGCCGTTGGGGTTACCCACTACATCGGGCGGGTGAACAATAACCGCTATCCTGTTATTGCCATCTTTAGCTATCCATTTGGTTATATTATATGACTGGCGCAAAAACATGCCTGAATGTAGTTTATCATTCAGTTTATGGCCGTTCAGGAATACATCACAACTATAATTTACCCCCCTGAAATTCAGATAAACCTGGCTGCCGCCCTGAGGCTGCGTTTCTTTAAAATCTTTTACAAACCAATAGGTATAATAATCACGGCCAGTCCTGTATATGTCAGGAATTTGCTCGTTGTTCATGCCATAAAAAGGATCAGGCATTTTTTTGTCGGTTATTAAGCTGGTTAATACTGTACCCGGAACAACTGCTGGCATCCATGCTGATGTGCTGTAAGCCTGGCGAGAAATATCGGCTCCCTGCTCTTTAACATTGCCAATGGGCGCACACTTCCACCCTTCGTTTAACTCATATTTACTTTGCGCTTTTGTAGTTACGCTTTGAAAAACAATACAGCATAAAAACAATGAAGCTATTGAAAATTTTAAAAAACCAGTTTTAACTGCAGGGTAAATTTTTGTCATTATGTGGTGGGATGTTGATTTCAAAATTAAGTACTGCAACAAGCGCAGAAATATGGTTATTTAACTATTTTATGTGGTATTTTATCCTAAATCAGCATGCTAATATTCCATTTTAAAGCAGGCAGCTTCATTTAAGCCACTGTTTTGTTGAAGACTTGCCGGAATGTTTATTACTATGCCATCACCCTGCTGCTTCCATTTAAGGTGTTGCTTACTGCCCAGTAAAGTTACCTTTTTCGGTTTATTTACCTTTACTGTTATGGTTGCAGGTAATACCACTTTGTTCTGATCTGCTAACATAAAAGCATAAATAGCCTTATCATTCTTTGCTTTAGTATAATATATATTACCTGTTGAATATGGAGCTACAGATTTGGAGCTATAAATACCTTCGCCATTAATTTTCATCCAGGCGCTTATACCCTGCAAACGTTCGTAAGCTACAGGGTCCCAATCGCCATCAGGGCCAGGGCCAATGTTCATTAACAGGTTCCCCCCTCGCGATACTATTTTCACCAGCAGCTGCACAATTTGCTGTACCGATTTATAATGGTCGCCGGGCACGTAGCTCCAGGAGTTACCCATAGTAATACAGCTTTCCCAGGGGTGATCAAGTGGTACTTCGGGCACTTCCTGCTCTGGTGTAGTATAGTTTTCATACTGACCGGATACGGTACGGTCAACTACAATAAGACCCGGTTGTTTTTGTCTGCCCATTGCCGCTATTTTAGGCATATCAATATCCTGATCATATTTTATTCCCCGTTGCCAGTCAATTGTAGTGTCAATGCTGCTTTTAGGGCGAACCCAGCCACCATCCAGCCATAAAATGTCAACTTTGCCATAAC
>NZ_JBFUJG010000298.1:0-2498 GCF_056401495.1 Mucilaginibacter sp. P4_E8 | reverse complement strand
GAATAACGTTGTACATCTTAATCGTAAACCTACAGCACAGGAGGCTTTTAACATAGCCAGGGAGTTTGTAAAAGATCACTTAAAACAACCTGCCACAGCGGCGTTTCCTAATAACAGTTTTAAACCAGTTATTGATACCGCTACAAACAGCTACCAGATACAATCATCTGTAAAAGCGATAAGCGCTAGCGGAAAAATGGTAAAATCAGACTGGATTATCAATATGCAATACACCGGAGGCGACTGGTCTGAAAAAAATAGCTGGCAGGTTAAATCAGTAAACATATCTCCGGAAAATTAAATCATAAAATCACTATCATAAAAAAAGGGACAACCGCATGGCTGTCCCTTTTTATTGAAATTTTTAATTTAATGTACTCCATCGCGCAATGCTTTCATTTCGTCATGCGCATCAAGCAGTTCGCTTTGCTGCCTGGTGATCAACTGGCGTAAATAAGCAGGCAGATATTCTTCTTCCAGAGCTTCTTTATAAGCTTTTAGTATGGCATCCTCGCCAAACTCGCATTCTTCAAGTATATCATGCGTATCATGGGCGGTAAAAGCCGCTTTAACATCAAGCCAGGTACGATGTATTTTACCACTGGTTGTTGTTCCGGTTTCCATATTACCTAATACTTCAATTTCGGTTCCCAGTTCTAATTTATACCGGTGACTATCGCCAATCAATGTGGTAAAAAGCGATTTAAGATCTGTCTCCCCATCTTTCAGGTCTTTTGTGGCGCGTTCATACCCCTCAATGCGGTCGTTGTTGATCTTTATAAGATCATTTAATACTTCGGTGGTTGCTTGTGTGTTTTCCATAATTATAAGATTTTTATATATCAGAAACAGATAATTAGTTAAAATGTTTAATTAAAAATATAATAATTATCTTATTTATCAATTTAAATTACACAAACATATTACTTACCCCTAAACAGGGAAAACAGCCAAAGTACAACCAGTATAACAACAATAACTGCAATAACACCTACCACAGCGCCCGCTTTAAATATACCCTCAATTACAGAACAACTACTTATGACCATCATAGCCATTACGATCAATAATAAATGTGCCTTTTTCATAATGATGTTTAAAATTTGTAATTAATGTTTTGATACTGAAGCTCAAATACAATAATCAGACCCCTTTTTAAAAAACACTGTCAGGTATCTGTTGCCAGGTTCTGTTATAACGATTTCAAAAAAAACCGCTGCTACTGCTTTATTATAAAATAAGTGGAATGATTAATGCTAATAAGTAATTCAGGTGAAACAAATTTTGCGTTGGATATAGGGAGTGAGCATCAGTTTAAACTAACCTAATAACAAATGTAATAGTGCAAACATCAGGTGACTAAAAAACAGGACAATTGATGTGGTAAACATTTAAAAAAGCTTGTTTTAATAAGTAGCGATTTTTTCTGTAACTACATAAAAACAATTGTTATTATTAAATGTTAGCATCCATAATTACAGCGTTCTAAATACATTAAAAAACAAAATTCGTACATACTTATAATGCATGTTTTTACTAAATTTTCATTTCTAACGAAATTAATTGTCTAAATTTGCGTTATCTACTTTTTAATACATTACACCTTAAAATATGATTTTAGAAATACAACCAAACATTTATTGTGAAAAATGCATTAAATGTGGCGCGCGGCCACATATTGAGCAACAAAAAAAATATTGGATTGTTACCTGTCCTAACAAAGGCTGTAAAAACTTTGTGAAGGAGGAGCTTGTTAACATTGACGCCTGGAACAGGTTAAATAAAAACAACGCTAATTTAAATCATAACCAAACATTTAAAAAGACCGCTTAAGTTCTGAGCCCGTCATTAAGTCAACAAAATATTATTTAAAAGTATAGGCTTTTTCTGGGAGATAAGTATTTTTACCGGCTACTGATAGGCTATGTTTAATATACTTTTTTCTATAAATAATGCAACTGTAAGGTTTTTGACTAATACCTTGTTCAAAGATCTTACGTTCAAAATAAATAAAGGCGAGAACTGGGCATTAATAGGTCAAAGCGGATCTGGCAAAAGCGCCTTGCTGCAAACCATTGCAGGGCGCTTTAATGTAACAGGTGGCACGGTCACCTACCATTTGGGAGATGAATTTTCAAATTCTGAGTTGAACAATGGTATTAACCTTAATAACAAGTTGATTGCTCTTGTTGAACCCAGGCACCATTTCAGGAATCTTTCAAACACTACCGATTTTTATTACCAGCAACGCTATAACTCCTCAGATTCTGAGGATGCTTTAACCGTTAATGATTATTTACTATCAATTAAAAGTGTGCCGCGCCCAGGCACCTATTGGACATTTGATAAAACCCTGTCGCTATTAAACCTGCTTGGTTTACGTGATAAACAATTGATAAAACTATCAAATGGCGAAACCAAACGTTTGATGCTGGCTGCTGCCCTGCTTAAAAACCCAATATTACTGTTATTGGATAACCCTTTGACCGGCCTTGATG
>NZ_JBFUJG010000297.1:0-2545 GCF_056401495.1 Mucilaginibacter sp. P4_E8 | reverse complement strand
ATATAAGTTAATTAATAATTAATATCCCGGTACTCCGATCACTAATTATTATTTAACTATTTATAGGGATAGCCCTTAATTGTATTACCGTTAGTATAGATGGAAAGAATGATTAACAGACAAAGAAAACGAGCTTTAAATTTAATTAGATGCCATAAAAACGTGGAGATCTTGCATTTGATCAGATCGGCAAAAATGAAAATTGACTATCTGAGAAATGAGCTCTGGACAACGCCGAGCCCCAAATTTATCAGTTATTTCAATGGCGAAGTGTCTGTTATTAATGGGTTTACCAAACACCAGGCCGCAATAATTGAACTTGAAGAATTGATTACAGCCATTGAAAGAGCTGAGTTAAACTTCAAAGATTATCATCATCGTTTAGATACCTTATTAAATCAAATCAATGCCATTAGCTCTCAATAATTAACAATTAAAAAAATAACAAGCCGGCCAGCCGCGTGTTTATCATTAATGATAAACGCGCCTTTAGCAATAAGTTATTGATGCTAATCTCTCTCAAGATATTAATTTCAGGTCGTTTAATGATATTTTAATTTTGCCAATTACTTCGGCTGGTTTAATTTGTTTCATACAGATATTATCATCACACACCAGTTTTCCACAGCCTGTGCCGTAATCACAGGGAACCTCTTTGTTTAAGAGCAATATCTGATCTTCAAAAAAACTAAATGGTTTCCATACTTCTTTATTTACTGTACCACTAAAAAGTATAATGACTTTCTTTTTCAGTAAAGCAGCGATATGTGAAAATCCTGAATCCAAGCCCAAAAATAAACTGCACTTTTTTAATACGTAGATTGATTGAAGAATAGAATATTTGCCAATGCATGTAATCACATTTGGCATTTCAGAAATGGTTTTAAGCTGTTCAACTGTCAGGTCCTGGTTTAAACCCAAAACATAAACAGGTATTTCTTTTGATGCTGCTGCAATTGTTTCTAAAAAAAACTCAACCGGCCATTTCCTGGCCTGGGCACCTGTACCAATATGAACCACCAGAAACTGGCTTGGGAAAATATGATCAGTTATTTCATCATAAGGCATATCCTCCTCGCTCCAGTAATCAGATAAATGATTTTCTGGTAATTTTAAGTAGCTAAAAAGCGGATTAAGCAACCCAGAAATATGACCTTTATGGTCAAATGGCAAAACTACATCCAAAAGGGCCCCGCCTCCACCAACATCATAGCCAAGAAACAGTTTTTTACGAGTAAAAAAACGTATAAAAAAGTTATTTCGCAGATCTCCCCTTACATCATAAATCAAATCTGTTTTTATTTTATTTAACTGGTTAATATAACCTAAATAGGATACCTTATTATTCCTTGCAAAATAGGGCGCATCTGCAACACTTACGGAGTCAACGTATTTCAACCGGCTTGCAATATTAAAATTTTGACTACTTACCAATAAGTTGATATGGTAATTAGTATTACATTTCAGCGTTTTTAAGGCCGGCAAAAGGAGTATCATATCACCGATATGGGCAAGCTGAGTAATAGTTATTTTATTAATAGTTTGTTCGGTAAACTTTTTTTCTGTCCCTCTCCATAGTGTATATAATAACTTATCAATCAGTTTAATTTTGCTCACAGTTTTCCCGGATGTATTGGGATAAAATCTATACTTTATATCTTTCATTTTAAGGTAGTTTTCATAACATTTTTAAACCATGGTTCGTATAACAGGTGGGCCTTACAAAATTTATTATTGAGGGTTTTTTTTCGCTGTAACAAGCTTTTATTAAGCGTTTTACAGCGACAAGGAGAAGGTATATTCAGATTTAGCTATCCAAAATTCACCTTAAAGGTGTTTGGGAAATTATAATCTTTGAACCGTTAAGGCAACGGGAATTTATAATTCCAACGGCTAACTTGGGCAAGTTGCCTGGTATTTTATTTAATTGGCTGATCCGGGATCTGCTGATTTCGAATTTTTTCAATTATTGATGTAGAGGAATATCCACTAACAAAATCAATTGTTTTTACCTCGCCCCCGTTAGCCATAATTTCTTTGGCGCCAACAATACTATCAACTGAATAATCGGCTCCCTTAACCAAAATATCGGGTTTAAGCTTAATTATTAAATTAAGTGGATCGTCTTCATTAAATATTACTACAGCATCTACAAAAAATAATGAAGCCAATAATGCAGCTCTGCTGTTTTGGTCATTAACCGGTCGGCTTTCACCTTTTATGCGCTTAACCGAACTATCCGCATTGAGGCCGACAATGAGTTTATTGCCCAGCCCGGCTGCTTTTGCAAGGTATGTAAGATGGCCTATGTGGAGCAAATCAAATACTCCATTTGTAAAAACTACCCTTTCACCTTTATGCTGCCAACTTTGCAGCCGCAGTGTGAGGGAATTGACGTCCTGTATCTTATCCAGCAATATTTGCTCAAAGCTTATCTGCATGGTTATTAAAACAAATCGTCAACAGCCTTACAAAGTATGTGACCTATCAATATGTGCATTTCCTGGATACGGGCAGTGGTATTTGACGGAACGACGATATGTAC
>NZ_JBFUJG010000296.1:0-2576 GCF_056401495.1 Mucilaginibacter sp. P4_E8 | reverse complement strand
CAGCAAGATTGATAGATGTAAATGACTTACCCTCGCCAGACATGCTGGATGTTACCAGGATAACATGATTCTTTGCCTCGCCAGGAAGTAAAAAGCTCAGATTTGTTCTTAACGCCCTAAACTGTTCAGATACCCCGCTCCTTGAATCTTTGGTAACAACAATATTCAATCCGTCCTGGTTGTGGCTTATTTCGCCAATAACCGGAACTTGTGTATGCTTATTTATATCTTCCTTCCTTTGTATCTTGTCATTCAAAACATCCATTATATAAATCCTTACCATGGGAATTAAAATGGAAATAACGAATGCTAATCCTAATACATATATTTTTTTAGGGAAATAAGGTACATAGTCTGATTTTGCAGGCTGAATTATCCTTGTATTAGAAATATTAGAAGTTTTTGATATTGCGGTTTCCTCACGTTTTTGCAGCAGGAACAAATACAATTGTTGTTTTATCTGTTGCTGTCTTGACAGGTCTAAATAAACCCTTTCCTGCGCCGGAACTTTTTGAATCTGTTCCTGCAGTCTCCCTGTATTCCCCTTTAAGCTGGCTTTACTTATTTGTAGTGATTTCCTGACATTTAAAAGATTTGCCAGCATGTCTTGTCTTATCCCAACAAGTTGTTGATTTATGCTTTTCACGAAAGGGTTATCTTCTGTGGCCGTCAAAAGCTGCCTTTCCCGCTCAATCAACAAAGTATTATAACGTTGAATTAACGCGGTAAATACGGGATCCTGTGGTAGTATAGATGATGGAACAACCCTATTGTCTTTTGATCCGTCTTTCAGATAATCTTCAAGTGCATCAAGGATGCTTAACTGGTTTTCAATTGTTGCCAGTTGTTCCGTATAAGCACCGGTATTGGTCACCAATAACTCGGCCTGTTTCGGAATATCAGCCAACTTACTATCCTGTTTAAAACGTTGAATATTTCCTTCAATTTTATCCAGATCCTGGGTTACTATAATTAAGCGGTTATCAATAAACGTAATTGTGCTGTCAGCAATTTTATTTTTGTCCTCGATGTTTTGCCGTTCATACTCTTGAAGAAACCTTGTAAGTATGTCTTCGCCCATTTGAGGGATTGGATACTGTAAGTTAAGATCAATTGTAGTTGCTGGTTTAACCCCGGGTGTAGCTAAAAAATTTGCAAGAAAAACAGCCACCTGTTTATCAATAGATGATATATCCAGTGAATATTTACCATTCATTGGCAGCTCGGGGTTGCGCTCCAGTTTAATTACCCCAACACCTTCAACCATAAAAGCCTTACCGTATGTAATTTGCTTTTGAACATCTTTCCCACTCAATTTCTCAGTATAAGCAACACTAACTGTATTGTTGTTTACAGGAACTATATCAAAAATAGTTTCAGAAATAGAATCTACCGGATGAACCAACTCCGCTTTAAAAGGAGCCTTATAAAGCTGCACCTGTTTAAGCCCGTTTGCTACATAATAAGTGATATTCAAATTCATGTCCTGCACTACAGTTCGTACTAAATAATTAGTAGTTAATATAGAAACTTGATTATCAACATTATCCGGAGCATTCAACAATCCACTCAAATCGCCCAGGGCGCTTGCAGCTCCGGCCGGGCTTGATGGCTTATCATTATCAACCAACATCATAGCACTGATGTTGTACATTGGGGTAGCAAATTTAAGATAAACAACCGCCAATAAAAGGCAAACAAATATGCTTATTACAAATACCCACCAACTTTGTATTATCTTACCAATAAAAACCTTTAAATCAAAGCTCTCTTCTTCAGCGTCATTCAATTGATTTGGCGAATATCTGCTATCGTTGTTATTATACATAAGTATCGGATGCTTTATTAAGTAACTTCTAAGTTGTTTATATCGTAACTACTTTAATAAATTTTTGTATATGGGTCATTCCTATTTAATTAACGTTAGATAAGAACTAAAATCTATTAAAATGATTTTCAGTTATTATAAACATGCTTTTTATCCATTTATTATTTCGCAATAATTTCAAGCATTAAACATGTTATATGGATTTATTCAAATTGCTATAATCTGGAAAGGGCAACAGCAAGTGAAGAAATTGCTGTTAAGATTAAAGCAATATATGTTCTTGTAGGAGCATTTAAAGCTGCCGACTTTGATTTATCAGGCTCTACATAGATCACATCGTTCTGTTTTAAATAATAGTAATCACTTTTAAATATGTTAGAAGATGTTAGGTTAAGCCTGGCAATATTCTTATTCCCGTCAACCTGCCTTATCAGCATTATATTATCCCGTTTACCATAAATTGTAAGGTCGCCGGCTAAGCCAAGCACATCAAAAATACTTACCCTTTCGTTAGGTAATGTATAGGTGTTGGGCTTATTAACTTCACCAAGAACAGTAACTTTAAAATTGGCAAAACGAACCTGAACTGATGGATCTTTATAAAAAACTGAAGCTCTTTTTTGTACCACATCGCGGGCCTGGAAGGTAGTGTATCCTGATAATTTTACTTTTCCGATCAATGGAAAAGAAACCTCGCCATTTTTATCAACCAAATAACCTGTAATAAGTGCAGTACCACCCTGAGAAC
>NZ_JBFUJG010000295.1:0-2623 GCF_056401495.1 Mucilaginibacter sp. P4_E8 | reverse complement strand
ACCGAGGGCTGGTTAACATACAATACAATGGCAAGCCCGGTGAAAAAGAACAGCAATAAAACAACCAGTGCATCCTTCTTTTTACGATTAAGATGATAGAAAGCTCCTATTAAACCTAAAATTAAAGGCAATGCATATAATGGCGTATAGGTTGTACCGTTAACCACCGATTTAGGTAAGTTTTTATCAAAAAGACCAGTTGTCCAGTTACCATCAATACCTTCAGTGTTTGTTTGCCCGTCAGCATCACTATACCGGCCTACAAAATTCCAAAAGAAATATCGCCAGTACATCTGGTACATTTGCCAGCTAAACATCCACTTCATGTTATCAGTAAAGGTTGGCACTTGTCCATCTGGAATGTGCAACCAATCTTTATAAAACTGAACGTCTTGTGGTTCGGTGCTGTACATACGCGGCAGGAAAGTCGTGTGACTGTATACACTTTCTACTTTGCGGCCTGCATTTTCATATTGTGTTTTTCCTTTACGGTAAATAATGCTGCCTTCTTTTTGATCGGTAATGGTGGCATCATAAAAAGGTCCGTTCAATAAAGGGTTTTCACCATACTGGATACGGTTTAAATAGCCGTAAAGTGTAAATGCGTTATCGGGATGAGAGTTATTCAGGTTGGTATTTGCGGTGGCCCTGATAGGAATATATGCAAAAGAACCATATCCAAAATAAATAAAAGCTATGCACAACAGTGCCAGGTTAAGTACTGGTTTCCTGGCACGAATGCTATATACTATACCGGCTACCAATACCGCAACAATTAACAATATAAAGAAAAACGCACCGGTGCCAAAGCCAAGACCAAGCGAGTTTACAAAGAACAGATCAAAATAAGCAGCAAATTTTATGGTATAGCCTCTTATACCATACTGCACTATACCCAATATAACAATACCTGCTAAGAATGCCAGGATACCATTTTTTGTATTGACCTTTTTACTCCTCCTGAAAAAGTAAACCATAGCTATTGCAGGAATAGTTAATAAGTTTAATAAATGGATACCTATGGATAGGCCCATAACATAGGCAATAAAAATCAGCCATTTATCAGAACCTTTCTCATCGGCATGGGCATCCCATTTTAAAATGGCCCAAAATACTATGGCTGTGCACATTGACGACAAAGCAAATACGATGGTTTCAACAGCCGAAAACCAAAATGTATCAGTATAAGTAAAGGCCAATGCACCAACAAGGCCAGCCCCCATAATAAGGATAAGATTTGACTGATCTACAACATCATCACGCTTATTAAGCAGCATTTTTTTAGCCAGTGCGGTTATGGTCCAAAACAGGAACATAATAGTTGCCCCGCTGGCTATTGCCGAACCCATGTTGGTATAATATGGCACTTTTGTATTATCGCCAAATGAGAGTAGCGAAAACAACTTGCCAAGCATGGCAAATACGGGGTACCCAGGTTGGTGGGCTACCTGTAAACGGTAGGCACATGAAATAAATTCGCCGCAATCCCAAAAACTTACGGATGGCTCTAAAGTTAAAATATAGGTAACAGAAGCTATAACAAAGCAAAGCCAGCCTAAAAGGTTATTGATTTTTTTGTATTGCATTTATAATATGATATAGTATGATTTTATCGCGCGGGCAAATATCAGGATTTTTATAACTTATTTAAAAAAAACAGTTTCATGCAAACAAATTTAACATTAATTAACTTTTAAGATCATTTAACATCTTATTGATCAGTAAAACCTCAGGATTATTATAACCTAAACACGTGCAACGAAATTTTTATCTTACCATAAATAATACTTACTTTGCTCCGATGCAGAAACTCTACTTTTTTCGCTTTATAAAATTATTTTTGCTAACTGGATTCATTTTATTTTCAGCGCAACTAACTAATGCACAGTCTGTTTATTTGCCCGACTCCTACCAGCTTTATCAAAAATTCAATGCAGATATTTATAGTACCAAAAGCTCATTTCATACTTCTTTGCGCCCTTTTTTAATTGATAGTTCAATAAATCGCACTTATGATTCGGTTATGAATGTTGGGGTAAGCAGCAACAATAAAAGCTGGCTAATGCGTAAATTGTTCAATGAGCATTTATTTGATGTAAAAACTAAAGATTATACTTTTTATGGTGATATCATCCTTGATCTATTAACCGGAAGGGAATTTACCGCCCATAGAACACCTAATTTAAATACACGCGGCTACCAGTTTGGTGGAACTGTAGGCACTAAATTTTCATTTTACACCAGTGGTTTTGAAAACCAAGGCACATTCCCCAATTATTATAATGATCTTGTTAATGCCAATGGTTTTGTACCAGGACAGGCTTATGCCCGGCATTATAATGGCCTGGCCCAGATTAGCCAGGATTGGTCATATGTTACTGCAACTGTCTCTTATACTCCTATAAAACAGCTTAACATTACTTTAGGGCAGGATAAAATGTTTATAGGCGATGGATATCGCTCCCTGTTGTTATCAGATTATGCAGCTAATATGCCTTTATTACGGGTTACAGCAAACTTCGGAAAGCTACAGTATATGATGGCATGGACATACCTTGAGGATATAAAAGAGAAGAAATTCGACACTTTTGGCAGTAATCGCCGTAAATGGGCGCTTTTCCAT
>NZ_JBFUJG010000294.1:0-2647 GCF_056401495.1 Mucilaginibacter sp. P4_E8 | reverse complement strand
AGTGTATTGGTGAAAAATATCATATATACTCCTAAAGCCAACACACTCAGTAACGACATTAGCAGGATGTTATAAATAGTTTTTGAGAGGATAATGGCCTGCGGACTTGCTATAGAGTAATAGTAAAGCAAACGGCTCTTGCTCTCCTGCATAAAGCTTTTGGCAATGGCATTAACTGATGCAAACAGCATAATGATCCAGAACAAAACATTCCATACCACCGCGTAACCACTGCTGCCGCTAAAGCCCGGGGTTAGGTTAAATGAAATATAACAAACAAATACCGTTGATACTACATACAACAAAACACCATTAAAAGCATATTTTGATCGCCACTCCAGCAAAATTTCCTTTTTAAACAGATGCCAGGTTTCATTAACGAGCTTCATAGCGGCAAAGGTAATAATTTGCTGTTAGTGATGATTAATCATTTTGTCCCCTCCGACTCCACTATCTCTATAACCTCTTAATATTAGAATCACATAGAAATATAATCAGCTAAATGAAGATGCTTATCTTATGCAATGCCAAACATATTAGTCAAACTATTAAGCCAAAAAGACCGAGGCTAGAGGTTATAATAATTTCTATGAAAATTGCGCTGATATTATCGGAACCCACGACAAGAAACGGCACTTAATAACCCTTATAATATATCAAGCAGAATAATGTCGCCAAATACATCCATAGTAGCAAGAATACAACATGAACTGTAGTTTCCGGTTTTTTACCTTTCCAAAGATTTGAAGAGTACCCGAAAAATTGGACAAAAAGTCTTGCAATCCAAAATATGCCTAATCCTAAGGATACTCTCTGACCCAATTTTGTTTCAATTAAATCTACTGAAGAAGTAAGGCATAGAATACCCATCAGAAAAAGAATTAAAGCAATAAAGAAAGTATGTACATACATCATTTGCTTATTAATCAAACTAACTTTTCGCAATTCATTCACCCAATTGAAGTATTTAGGAAAAATACTGTGAACAAATGCAAGTAGGATTAAAACAAAACCAATTATCTTAACTTGTTTTTCCATCGCTTACAAGAATGAAATTGGTAATAAACGGAGTTATTTTGGTTTCCTTCGCAATGCTTAGTCCAGCAATTTGAAATGTATTGTACCAGGAAGTTCTCGACAAGAAGTGAAAAAAGCCAATGCTGTAAGCAATAAAATTAGGAACATCTCTCAAGTGCTCCAATAGAACAATTTTTCCACTAGGCTTTAGCACTCTTTTTAATTCAATAAAAAAGTGGTCTCGTTCATCTTTATCTCTTATCTCATGAGCAGATAAAATCAAAAAAATATGATCAGCATAATCATTAGGTAATGGTACTGAGGAAGTGGCAATTAGTAGCGTTCCCTCAAAAGCTGAATAAACTTTTCTTGCCCGCTTAATCGAAATCTCCGTATGTTTTAATGGATCGTAAAAGTCGTATACCTGCAAAAATACACCCGGATATTTTTGTAGTATCAAAGAACTGGTTTCATCGAACCCAGCGTGAATATTTACAAGTCGATGTTTATCTGAAATATCTATTTGATCTAACCAACGAAGCCTATATAGACCCGATAAATCATACACATAAAAGGAAACTGCAAGGGAAGATACTATAGTTCCGGCGGGGAGTAATATGACGATAAAAACAATTCGTTGATAAGGTGTAGGTAGGAAATATCTTACCAACCATAACAATAGAACAAACCCGGCAGTTAAAAGATAAAAATGCCAATTAAACCTGAGAATGTTCCAAGTACCTTGAAGTGGCTTTCTTAGTTTACCCATTCCTCTATTTTCCCTTTTTTCCAGTAATATGGAATATTATCAATGGCAAAGGCGTTAGCCAATATGCCGTTATTTAAGCCAAGTTTACCAAAAAAAGAAATATTGTAATCAAGTACCGAAATGGGCCTTGGTTTCCAATTTTGCCGTACACCTTCAATTGTTAATACTTGTTTAGTTTGAGCATTATAGGAGAAGGTGAAGGGCAAAGGACCAGCATATTTTCTCGCTTCTTTCCAATCTATGAATGGAGAGTTGCCAGGAAGATCGACCAAGTTTTCTGATAGACCTAAATGGATAAAAAAATTTGACTGAATTGAAGTTATTTTCAAGTTGTCATCCTTTTTTTGTAGATTAATATCAGTTGTTGTGTAACTATAGCGGGAAAACATATTACCCAAAAATTCCATTACTTTTTTATCCGTCTCGGATTTTAAAATATATAATCCCCGAAGCCGCTTGCCTGCATTATTTGTATATCTTACGAAAATACGGTATCCTATTAAAACAAAATCGTTGCCTAAAACTTTCGGGAACCCTTTAGGTCTTAGATCCTTTGTTTTGACAAGTGCAACAGCCATAAATGCCCATTTATGCGCAAAAGTATCTAAACTTAAACAATCGGGTATCAGGTACTCCAAATGTTCTTTAGGAAATGCAAAAGTGAGAACGATAGACTGTTCAAAATAAGCCTCTACAGCAAAGGGATGGTTTTTTAAAGATGAAAACATACTGTGTTATACGGCTAATCTCTTGTTAAACATAAACTCATTAAAATAAATTAACACAATGAATAAGAAGGCAAAAACAGCATTACCTCTGCCCCAGAGTAGCAAATCAGGAGCATACGCCAATTCAATACAG
>NZ_JBFUJG010000293.1:0-2694 GCF_056401495.1 Mucilaginibacter sp. P4_E8 | reverse complement strand
CATTCAGATCAAAATAAATCCGAAATCGAACATCCCAAATCCCAAATCAAAATGAACCAAATACAACTATACCTCAACAACCAACTGGTTGACCTTAGCGATGATAGCCCTATTGCCCTCACCTTCCAGATTAATAACCTGGCCGAGGTACAAAACCAACAGGGCAATACCAGCAATCAGTTTAAACTGCCATTAACCCAGCGTAACCGGCAAATACTTGGTTTTCCTGACGATGTAGCCTTTACTACGCTGTCGCCCTATGATAACTATGAGGCTAAAATTATACAGAATGGCCTGGAGATCATCCCCAATGGCATAGCCCAGCTTAACCTCATTGAGCAGGATACTGCCAGCATAACCGTATTAAGCGGTAATGTTGATTTTTTTGATACCATTGATGGCAATATTTATGACATGGGCGATAAAGATTCTGTTTACGGTGCTAACAGGCCTTTTGAAGTTTATGAACACGAATGGTCGCTAAGCAACGTAGCAACATCTCAAATCCGTACAGATGGGTGGATATGGCCGGTAATTGACTACGGGAACCTTATTTATGATAATGCAGGACAAAATGAAATTAATGTACGTAACATGCGCCCGGGCTTTTTCATTAAAACCGCTATAAACCTTATGCTTAGTTCCAACGGCTATAAGGCAACCGGCTCGCTGCTAAAAAACCCCTTGTATCCCCTGCTCATTGCCCAGTTCAGCAACAGCGATTTTGAGCATGGCGCTAATTATCAAAACCAGGTTGACTTAAATGGGTGCAAAGTAGCAAACGGAAAAGATCAGTTTGAATACAGAAAACGCGATTCAGGACTACAACCAGGCGGCGAATTATATTTTTCAGTTATCAGCGCAAACCCTAACAATCATTTTGCAAACAACAGGTATACTTCAAGCGAAGCTGTAACGGTTGATGTCGTACTTACTATGCCTGTAATTGATTTTTACGGCAAGGTTACGGGAAAGCATCCCAGTAGTGTTGATATCAGCATTGTGTTGGATATGCCCGGCCAATCACGGCAGTATTTAACAAAAACAACTTTTGATTTTACAGGCGGGTACGACCGCAGGGAAGATGGCACATCGGGGAGCAACCTGTTTGCATATAAAACATTCCGTAATAAAGTACTTACCGCATCGCAGGTAGAACTTGTTGCAGGACAGCAATTATTGTGCATTTATGATTTTCATGGCGATGCGCAATATAGCCTTACTGTATATAAAGGGGCTACATTTGAGGTGTCGGCGCAAAATCAAAAAGTGCTATATAGCCAAAAGGTTCAATGCGAGCGCATATTTCCAGACATCAGTCAAAAAGATCTTCTTAAAGATACTTTGCAGCGTTTCGGTATCATTTGCCAAACTGATAATACTACGCGCACTATAAATTTCGCATCGTTCAGAGATATTCTAAACAACGTACCTGTAGCTAAAAACTGGACCAAACAATGCCTTGACCAGGGTAAAACCATAGCCTTTCAATTAGGTGGCTACGCGCAGATAAATTATATGAAATACAAAGAGGACGACGGTGTATTGCCAAAAGGCCTGGCCAATTCCCAGATAAACGTGGCCGATAAAACACTGCCTGCCACTGCCGATTTGTTTGAGAGCCAGTTTGCACCTACCCTAAACCGCCCGTACATTGGTGGCTCCATTGCTCAAATAAAAATGATTGACATTAATAGTGATAGCAGCGATTTTGACATTGGCGTATCACCACGTATACTGATTGATCAAAAACTTGCACTAAATGGCAAAGTTGTAAAGTTTACTGATGGCGAAAATAGCATTATGGTTAACGATACCCTATCTGTTCCCTATTTTTATAAACCCGATGGTGATTACAATCTTTGTTTTGGCGATATGCCAGGCGCGGGAGTCAATACTACACTTTCCGGTTTAAAAAGCACCTATTACCCCGAGCTCGGGAAAATACTACAGCAAACCAAAAAGGTAGTACGCTATTTTCTGTTAACCCCGCGCGATATCCTGGATCTCGATTTGCTCATACCCGTTTACCTGGAACAGGATAGTGCCTATTACTACATCAATAAAATTGACAGCTGGCGAAGCGGGCAGCCTACTAAGGTAGAGTTGGTAAAGCTGGGCTAAGAGAACAAACCGTGTGTTATTTCCTCCACTGCGTCATCTGAGTAAAACAAAATAGTGAACGAGCCCGGGATCTGGGTAATAACCAATATATCTTCGCGCTTGATATGGTTCTCGTTTATAAAGCGTGTAAGGCGTTCGTGAGTGCTAAAGTAATCGGATTTTAAAACGATCATATGGATAGATTTTTTTGAATAAGATTATAAGCCAGATATTTTGTTACAGGTTTTGATGATAGTTATTTAGTTTGGCCAATATTATCATTATCCTGAAATTATTTATACATGACCCTAAATATTATTTGGAATTGATCAATCTATTATTTTTTTTACTAAAATAATTAGCAAAGCCTAACTTTATGCCCCATTTGCAAAACGCCGATCAGTAAAACAATCTAATAATATCACCTTAACCAAAAATAAACGCCGGATATTAATTATAGGCATAACCCTGACAAAATGCCTGACAATTATATAATTGCAGATACTATCACCTTAACCAAAAATAAACGCCGGATATTAATTATAGGCATAACCCTGACAAAATGCCTGACAATTATATAATTGCAGATAC
>NZ_JBFUJG010000292.1:0-2724 GCF_056401495.1 Mucilaginibacter sp. P4_E8 | reverse complement strand
GCCTTTCGCGATATTATAACATTCAAACCAATACCCAGTTCATCAATATAAAATTAATAGGCGATTTGCCGGCGCTTACATTTGAAACAATTGAGCCCTATATTAATGATTATGAAGGGATCGAAAAATTAGAGGACATATTGCCGCTTACAAATTTCAGGTTTGAAGGTTTTTCGGTTATCACATTAACGGATGTAACACTTCCGCATGCTATTGAGAGCATCAGGAATGAGTTGGTTAACCATGCCAATACAGAAACTGATCAATATAACCTCATTATAGATTCACTTAAAACCCTGTCCGAAAATCCGGCTATTGAATTTGGGTTATTACCATTTTTAACGGTTAATAATAAACTGATATTTGACACCAATGAGTGCTCACAAAGTGTATTGATCACATCGGCAAAGGAATTTAGCCTGGCCGAGGAGACATTTTACTCCATAACTGATGATTATAAGAAGAATCCCAGACCCGTATTTTTCAGATCGATTACAGAAGAAAAGGTATTAAAACATCCGTTCCTTAATGTTTTAAAGCAATCAGGCATAAAATCATACGGCATTTTCCCTGTTTATTACAATAAAAAAATGGCAGGGATAATGGAGGTTTACTCTTATGAAGAGATAGTTTTTTATGAAAAACTATTATCAAAACTGCAGGTAGCTATTCCGTTGATAGCGCAATTATTGCAAAATAGTATTGATCAGTTTGCTTCGCGTATTGAAAAAGTTATTAAAAATAAATTTACCTCACTACAGCCATCGGTTCAATGGAAATTTAATGAAGTAGCGTGGAACTATCTTAAAAAAGGCACCAGAAATAAAAAGAACCAGGAAATTGAAACTGTGGTTTTTGATGACGTTTATCCGTTGTTTGGCGCAGTTGATATCAGAAATTCAACTATTGAACGTAATAGCGCCTTACAAGAAGATCTGAAAGCCTTGCTTACCATCATAATGGAAACATTGGCTGTATTAAAAGGGCATATACACTTAACCCTTACCGACAAGCTAATATACAAATGTGAAGAATGGCTTGAAAAGGTAAGCGGATTTATAACCACCAATGATGAATTGATGCTTGATACTTTTCTGCATGATGAAGTTAACCCCTTTCTTAATCATTTCAGGCAAAACTATCCGGATGAGAAAGTGATCATTGACAGGTATTTTGATGCATTAAACGAAGAGACAGGTTCGGCGTTCGGCAACCGCCGCAACCTTGAAACCTCCATGCAACTTATTAATACCTCCATTAATCATTATCTTGAACAGGCACAGGAAGAAGTGCAGGAGTCGTTCCCATGCTATTTTGAAAAATTCCGTACCGATGGAGTGGAATATGATATTTATATCGGGCAATCCATAGCCCCCGACAGGGTATTTGATCTTCTGTATTTAAAAAACATCCGTTTGTGGCAGCTAAAATCAATGGCCGAAATTGCAAGGCTTACCTACGGGTTAACTGACCAGCTTTCAAGGCCGCTGCAAACAACACAGCTTATATTTATACATTCAAATTCTATTGATATAAGTTTCAGAAATGATGAAAGACGGTTTGATGTGGAAGGTGCCTACAATATCAGGTATGAGGTTGTAAAAAAACGCATTGATAAGGTTTTAATAGCCGGAACTATTGAACGTTTAACACAACCCGGCAAAATAGCCATGGTTTACTTTAACCAGGCAGAAGCAGCAGAATATCAGGAATATATTAAGTACCTGCAGGAGGAAAAAGTATTAGCCGATGACCTTGAATATCTTGAATTGGAAGAACTACAGGGTGTTACAGGCTTAAAAGCTTTAAGAGTGGGAGTTAATTACGAAATAGCTTTAGAAAAATAAAACTATTTTGTAATATGCGTATATACTGCTATCGCGAAACAAGAACCTTTGTATGGTACCCCGTAAAAACCTGTTTAAATATTTATTCCTGTTTTTAACGGGCTTTTTACTATTAAACTCTTTAGGCTCACAAGCGCAAATATCGGGCGATAGTATAAAACTGGCTATTGAACCAGATTACAATAAAGTAAGCAAAACCCATCGTTTTTTTCTTGGCGAAAACTATCGTAAACTTTGGTCGGCCCCGGTTAAGCTAAGGATATTTCATATATCTAAAGAAAAGGGTGGTTTGAAGATTTTGCAGAGAGGCGGAGGGAAACAAACCAAATCATTACGCCTGCAGGATCCAACCGGGCAGCAATGGGTTTTAAGAACCATTCAAAAATATCCTGAAAAGGGGTTACCGGTAGATCTTAGGCCTACTGTAGCCAAAGATATATTGCAGGATCAGGTATCAGCCGCTCATCCATTTTCGGCATTAACGGTACCGCCACTGGCCCTGGTATTAGGTATACCTCATTCTAATCCCGAAATTGTTTACGTACCTGACGACCCGGCGCTGGGTGAGTACCAACAAGATTTTGCCAATCAGGTTTTTTTATTCGAAGAGCGGGAACCGCTGGATGCCGAAAAAACGGATAATACAGAAAAAGTACAGCGTAAACTACAGGATGATAACGATAACCGGGTTGACGAAAAGATAGTTTTAAGGGCGCGCCTGCTGGATATGCTTTTAGGCGACTGGGACAGGCACGAAGATCAGTGGCGTTGGGAGAAGATAGATGGTAAGCATGAAACAATTTATGAACCCGTACCCCGCGACCGTGATCAGGTATACTACAAAACATCGGGTTTATTTCCGTGGATAGTATCTCAG
>NZ_JBFUJG010000291.1:0-2756 GCF_056401495.1 Mucilaginibacter sp. P4_E8 | reverse complement strand
GGGTTGAGCAGCTATAGTTGGCAATATACCCTGATTGGTATACATAACCTGATCACGATCACGGGGTACAGCAGTATAGAAATCGCTTTTGTCTGATTTGCTTTTTTCATTTTTCCAGCGCCATTGATCGCTATGTCTGTCCCAGTCGCCTATTAACAGATCAAGTAAACGGGCACGCAAAAACTCATGGCTGTCCACATTATTATCATTATCCTTCAGCAGGTCCTCGATCATTTTTGTGGTATTGGCCGATTTGCCCCCGGGTTCCCTTTCTTCCAGTAAAACTACTTTATTGTCAAAGATCTTATTGTATTTACCCAGTTTCTCGTCTGGCGATATTACACCGATCATGGGATTGGCATGAGGTACATGGGCAGCATCGGCCAATGGCGGAACAATAAGGGCCGAAAAAGGATGTTGCGCGCTCATAGCATCATTTACCCAATCCTTTGCAAAGGTTTCCTGGAACTCCTCAGGTAATATTTTCTCCGGGCTTTTTTCAACACTCCGTATTACCCATTCTTTGCCACTCTTATCAACCAGGCGCAGCGAATGTGTCTGGAACCCGCCTCCTATCCTTACGGGTGTTAAGCCACCATATATCTCAGATATTTTAATTACGGGTAATTTGGTATCGGCGGCCCATTCCTTACGATAATTTTCGCCAAATAAAAGCCTGTGAAAACCGCTTACGTCATTATATGAAGGATGCACTTTAACTATCACACTATCAGCTGTAATGGGCTTAGTAGCCGCATCAATCAGGTTTTGTACCAGAGTATATGGCTGGGTAAAGGTAAATGCTTGTTTTACACCTGCTTCATCATCAATATAGTAGGTAAAGCGCATACTATTATCGCTTAATATATCGGCTATGACATAGCCTTGTGTTGCATCGGCAAACAAGGAATTTTTACCCTTTATGGCATACGTATTTTTAGCACCGGCACCACTTACCACTTGTATCTGCTTGTCTTTTATAAACTGCAGCCCATGCTCATGGCCGGCCACATGGATCATATTGGGAAACCCGGCAAAAACACCGTCGATCCTTTTTATCATATCCTTATATAAGGGATGTCCAAGATCTTCAGGATTGTTAAATGTCGACCGCAAGAATGGATACAATGAACCAATTACAGGTAAAGGCACATACAAATTATGGTTTACTGCTGTTAACGGGAACAGATGATCTTTAAGGGAAAAATAACCGCCATGCGTACCATAACTTTGAAATGGATGATGCGATGCCAGCAGGATCACCTTATTCCGGTTCCTGTCATATATTTCCTGTATTTTATCAATTATATCATCTTTGGTTTTGCATTCACATTCTACACCGGGATTATCTTTATTGAAGGGAAATAACCACCATTCGCTGTCAAAGGCAATAATGGTCAGGTTGTCGGTTAGGTTTATCTCTACCGGGTCAGCACAGCCGTTCGCGGGCACCATTTTAAGCAAACTATCCTGTTGTTCATTGATGTATTGCCACTGCCGTTTTATTTTTGCCAGCCCCTGCGGACCCATTTTATCCCAATCATGATTACCCGGGATAAAATAAACAGGTGCCCCCTTAGCCCGCATTGGCTGGTATTGTGATTGCAGGATCTTCTTTGTTTCTTCTTCCTCGGGACTACCTGGCAGACCCATACCATGCGGATATATATTATCGCCCAGGTACATCACTGTGGTTTTATTTTTAATGATGTTATTAGCAGCATGTTTTAAAACGGCATTTTGCTGCATATCCATTTCACCGGCATCGCCGATGAGTATAACACGGTAACGCACTGAATCCTGTGCCTGGCCTGCAAATCGGCCTAATAATAAAATAAACAACAGGGGTAATTTTTTAATCATGGATTAGGGTATTTTTATTCTTATAACGTTGTTGGAAAAGTTTTTTATTGAACCAATGTCCTGCCCAGGCCGTACCAATGCCCACGGCGGCTCCGGCCAGTACATCACTTGGATAATGTTTGCCCAGGTACATCCTGGAGTAACCTACCGATGAGGCCCATACATAGGCGGGCACCGTAACGTACCATTTTTTGTATTGTATGGATAACGTTGTGGCTGTAGCAAAAGCCAAACTGGTATGCCCCGATGGGAAAGATTGGTTATGCGTCATTGAGTTAACAAATATTTCGTTTGGATATTTATCGGCAGGGCGTGTGCGGTTAACGCTTAATTTGATCAGGTGAGTAACCAGTACATTCGCGCCTACAGAGATAAAGGTTTCTGTGGCATTACGTTTTGCTATTTCATTGTTACTTGCCAAACCGTAAATTAATGTACCGAAGGAAGCCGCGCCAATAGCATAGTAAGCGGAGTTACTGGTATTGCGCCAGTAAAGCGAAGTTGGGTGCCTTGGGTTAATACTCTTTAAAATATCAACATCAAGATTCTGAGCAAAGCAATGGGTATAACCAGTAAAGACAAAAACAACAAAATATACTAAAAAAAACTTTTTGCCTTTTATCATCTATTTTATATAATTGAATTTCAACACATTACCGGGGCTAACTAAATCACCCTCATTTGATATATAAAGGTTAAACTGGTTGTCAAAAGCTATACCCTCGGGTTGGTGAAACTGTGCCGGATTTAAGGCGTACACATTTTTAACATTCCAGCTGGCATCAGCAACAACCAGCATTTTATTAACCGACGAAAGGATGTACCACTCATTGGTATTTAAGTTTTTAGCTAAAGCAGATGGACGAAAGGCACCGCGTTTTTTACTACTCAGC
>NZ_JBFUJG010000290.1:0-2772 GCF_056401495.1 Mucilaginibacter sp. P4_E8 | reverse complement strand
GAGTGTTTTGCATTGCGGGGCAACACCGGTAATGGTTGATATTAACGATGATTTTTGCATATCTGCAGATGCTGTCCGCAAGGCTATCACCCCTAAAACAAAGGCAATTATTGCCGTTGATATTGCCGGGTGGCCATGTGATTATGATAAGCTGAATGCAATTATAAATGACCCTGAAATTACCGGGTTGTTTGTTGCCGAATCCTTTAAACAGCGTATCCTGAACAGGATCTTGTTAATTTCAGATGCTGCTCATTCCCTGGGTGCTAAATTTAATGGCTTAGCTGCCGCAAAAAAGAGCGATGTAACTATATATTCCTTTCATGCGGTTAAAAATGTTACCACAGCCGAGGGAGGCTGTATTTGTTTAAACCTGCCTGATCATTTTGATACGGCAGCTGAATATAAATACCTCAGGATGTATACCCTTAACGGCCAAACCAAGGATGCGTTTTCAAAGTCATTGGGAGGAGGGTGGAAATATGATATCATTTTTCAGGGCCTTAAAATCAATATGCCTGATATATGCGCTGCAATTGGACTTGCTCAAATTAAAAAGTACGAAACACAGCTTTTACCTTTAAGAAAGCAGGTTGCGTTGAAATATTACGATGGATTTAAAGATATGGATTGGTTCATTTCGCCCCCGTTAATGGATGAAAACCGCGAATCCAGCTATCACTTATTTCCGCTTCGGATCAAAAACATAACCGAAGATCAACGCGACCAGATCATTGAGGATATAACCAGCGATGGTGTTGCTGTAAATGTGCATTTTATCCCTATGCCAATGCTTACTTATTTCAAAAGCCTTGGATACCAAATTGTCGATTATCCGATGGCTTATCAGCAATATGCCTGTGAAATATCATTGCCGATATATCCACAGTTAACCGGTGAAGAGATCACATTCATTATTAACGCTGTTATCAACGCTGTTAAAAAACAGCTTGTGAATAATCTGGTGCCTGATACAGCAATTGAAAACATGAAACCGGCCAGAATAAGCTTTTAAAATATACACATGATTTTGAAAAGGGCTTTTGACGTTTGTTTTGCATTAACAGGTATTGTACTGTTGATGCCTGTATTTATTCTGATAGCACTATTGATCAGGATAGACTCCAGAGGCGGGGTGTTTTATATTCAGCGCAGGGTTGGCCGCAATGGCATTGATTTTAATTTGTTCAAGTTCAGGACCATGTATGTACATGCTGACCGGATCGGACTTTTAACAATCGGTTATCACGATTATCGTATCACGCCAACCGGGTATTGGCTGCGCAAGTACAAACTTGATGAATTACCGCAATTGTTTAATATCCTGATAGGGCATATGAGCTTTGTGGGGCCAAGACCCGAAGTGCGTAAATATGTAGAGATGTACACCGCGCATCAACAAAGAGTGTTGAGCATTAAACCGGGGATAACTGACCGTGCATCCATTCTGTATTTTAATGAAAATGAAATTCTTGCAGGCGCCGAAGATCCTGAGAAACTATATATAAACGAAATAATACCCTCAAAAATTCAACAAAACCTGGATTATATTGACAAGCATGATATGTGGGTTGACATTAAAATAATATGCCAAACCTTAAAAAGGCTCATCAGTAAATAAATCCTTTATACATCAGTATATGTCACTTAAAAAACTTATTGTTTTTGGTGTAATGGCAGCCTATCTGTATACACTGACCTTTGATATTTTTATGACAAATATTTTCAGGATACCATCTCCGATGGTTTTGGGCCTGTTGCTAACATTATTTGTGAAAGCACCTATGCAGCCTTTTGCCTACTATAAAGAGACTGCTTTGATAATTGTAGCGATGTTTTTATATGATATTGTAGGACAGGGCGACTATACGGGCTTTTTTGCAAGCGTCATTGTTGTTGTAACCTGTGCCCTTTACTTTAATTATTTTGTTGGATTAAACAGGCAACGTTTTAATACATCAGTTATAGTGGTATTTGCGGCGTTATCACTCTCCATGATGATCATGGTTTTGGATCATATTTATCCTGGGATTATTGATCCGCTAAGATCAAGAATGCTCGATGATCAAGTTAAACAAAGCCCTGCAGGGTTGGCCATTACCCAGTTTACTTTTGGCTACCAGGTTGCTGCTTTTACGGCTTTTGTTTTTGTGCTCACATTCACTTTCAGACTGCACGTGGTCATTAAAATACTTGCTTTTTGCATTTGTGTGGTATGCCTCTACCTGGGAATGAATCGGTCGGCCTTTGTTAGTTTTACCGGTGCGGTTGTTGTGTTTTTATTTATTTACTACCGTTTTAAGGCGGTTGTTTTTGTGGCAGCGGCCGCCCTTATGTGTTTTGCAATTTATACCTATTTCTTAAAAGATAACCTGGATAGTAAAAACAATATTCTTACAAAAAATGAAGCCAAACAAGCCAATGATTATAACCGGGCAGACATGGCTTTAGAAAATTTGAAAGTTTATGCCGATTATCCCTTTGGTTTGATATTTTATGGTAAGAGCTGGGAAGAGGTAACATACCGTAACCCATTATTTACTTTCGGCCTCAGCTCGCACAATGCTTACTTAATGTTTTTTACATACCTGGGGCCTTTTTTAAGTTTAGGATTACTTGGGGCTATTTACTACAGGATTGTCCGGTTGTTTCGGGAAACTATAAAACATATAAGGTTAAAACCCAATGCCTTATTGTTGCCTCTGTTTTTTTCTTTTATTGCAATATCACTAAATGCGCTATCTCATAATGCCTGGCTGATTAGTGCCGATG
>NZ_JBFUJG010000289.1:0-2825 GCF_056401495.1 Mucilaginibacter sp. P4_E8 | reverse complement strand
CCCTTAGCATTTACTGGAACAATAGCGATACCGAATTTGCCGATAATGCACTTGCTTTTAAAAAAATAAAAGCAAAGATCAAAAATATTGAGGTCCCATCACCAGTTATACCAGCTTCAAAAAACTTTACTTTTTATATTTGGCGCGCCGCAGCCGCTATTATTTTTATTGCAGGTTGTTCATACCTGTTGTATTCAAAATTCACTAAACCGGTAAGTCAGGCCTTAGTTACAACAAAAAATTCGTGGCAAAATAAAACTACAATAAAACGCGAAAAATCAACCATCGTACTTACCGATGGAACCCGTATTACATTAAACTCTCAAAGCTCATTAAGATATCCTTCAACATTTACAGGTAAAACCAGAGAGGTTTATTTAAGTGGTGAAGCTTTTTTTGATGTACATAAAGATCATAAACACCCATTCATTATTCATGCAGAAAAAATGAACATCAAGGTACTGGGCACTTCGTTTAATGTAAAATCATACCCCAATGATCCGCAGAGCGAAACTACCCTGATCAGGGGTACAATCGAAGTTACTCTTGACGACAGACCATCTGACCATATTATATTAAAGCCAAGTGAGAAGCTGATCGTAAAGAATAAATTATTTAAACCGGTTCTCAAAAACACAACTAAACTTAACCCGGCCGAAACCAATATGGGTATGCAGTATGTGTTAACAACATTTACCCGTTTGCAACCAGATGATAGTACTGTGGTGGAAACATCATGGGTAAAAAACAAGCTTGTTTTCAGGGATGAAAGTTTTTCGGGCTTGGCAAGCCGCATGGAAAGATGGTATGGCGTTGATATAAAATTCAAAAACGATGCTTTGAAACAATACCGTTTTAGCGGCATATTTGAAAATGAACGTATTAACCAGGCGTTGGACGCCCTGCGTATGACAGAAAATTTTAACTATAAAATTAAAAACAACACTGTTTATATTTATTAGTTAAAACTGTTTATGGATTTAAATTTTACCCCGGGGCAATAATAAAATAACGCCCATAATTAAATCCTGATGTAACGGGATCACTGTTACATTATTTTTACATATCAGCCTGCTATAGTTAGGAGTTTTATGCTCTCAATCAAATTACTTACTAAAATTTATGTAAATTTAGCACTCATCTATGGATGTAACGACAGATAGCGGGCGATTAAGTAAGTACTAATAAATAATGAAGTTAACGTTTACTTTAATATTATTCTTCAATTTACTGATTACCCCTACACTATATGCCCAAACACATGTGACTATTAATTTAAAATCGGCCGATTTTAAAAAAGTTCTATCAGCAATTGAACGGCAAAGCAGTTACCATTTTGTTTACAGTGAGCGAAAAATACCGGCACTAAAGAAGGTAGATGTTAATGTTGATAATGAAGATGTTATAACTTTATTAAATAAAATTTTAGCAAATTCGGGTTTCACTTATACCGAACTGGCAAATCATCTGGTAGTAATAGCCCCCGTTGATGAGATTGTAAATATTGTTAAGGTTAACGGCAGTGTAATTAATGAAAAAGGAGAAACACTGCCGGGGGCAACGGTAAGGGTTAAAGGATCTACCGCGGGTACTCCAACAGATAAAAATGGCTTATTTTCTTTTGAAGCACCCGATCAGTCAACATTGCAGATCAGTTATGTTGGTTATCAAACCCAGGAAATAAAAGTAACTGGTACCTCTCCTATCACCATTCAGCTATTACTAAGTAATATCTTAAACGAAGTTGTTGTAACCGCATTAGGTATAACTAAAGATGAACGAAAGTTGGGATACTCGGTAACAACGGTTAGCGGCGATCAGCTTGATAAGGCCAAAGAAACAAACATTGCTTACTCATTAGAGGGGCTTGTAGCCGGCCTGAGCATAAACGGCGTAAATGGCGGTCCCGGATCATCTGCACGTATCTTACTAAGAGGGGTAACCAGCTTTGGCGCGGCCTCGCCCTTGTTTATTATAAATGGCATACCTATTGATAATACCCAAAGAGGTACCGCGAATGAATGGGGAGGTGCCGATTTTGGTGATGGCATAAGCAATATAAACCCCGATGATGTTGAAAGTTTAATTGTGTTAAAGGGTCAGTCGGCTTCTGCATTATACGGGGCGCGCGCAGCAAACGGGGTAATTTTAATCACCACCAAAGGCGGTAAAAAAAACTCAGGTTTTGGGGTTGAGGTCAATACCAATTTTCAGTTTGATAAGGCGGTTAATACGTTTGATTTTCAAACTATTTACGGTCAGGGTGAAAATGGTCAAAGACCTGTTAATATTGCAAGCGCCATTTCAACAGGCAATTTAGGCTGGGGCGAAAAGCTTGATGGAAAAGCCACTATTCAGTTTGATGGTAAATATTACCCATACTCGGCCGTTAATAATAATATTCAAAAATTTTACCGTACAGGTTATACCAATACCAATACTGTAGCCTTTAACAGTGGCGGCGAAACTGGAGGTTTCAGGCTTTCCTTTTCAAATCTGGACAATAAAGGTATTATCCGGAACAGCGGATTATCCCGAAAAACCATCAATCTTACCGCCAATCAGAATATTACTGATAAACTGAGCATCAATGTTGTGGCTAATTATATTTCGGAATCATCCAACCTGAAACCTAACTTAAGCGACGGCCCCATGAATGCGAATAATATACAATACCTGGCAGCTAATGAAAATCAGGCGGCATTAAATCCAGGGTATGATTCAAATGGCAATGAGCTGCGCTGGGGAAATGATCCTTATGTTACCAACCCTTACTTTGTTGTAAATAAATTTGTAAATAATATAGGTCGTGAACGCCTTATATC
>NZ_JBFUJG010000288.1:0-2831 GCF_056401495.1 Mucilaginibacter sp. P4_E8 | reverse complement strand
CCTTACTAATGAGCCTTCCAAACTCTAATTTCTATTTGATGTCACAGTTTAAAACAAGCGGTAAGGGATTTAATCGAGGCATAGGCCTTTAAGCCTGGCAATGACGATAATGAACCCTTACCGTTGTTAACTTTTTCCACAAAAATCAAGGTTATTAACAAAGAAAAAGAAGCAAAAAGAAAGCTTCAACAATAATAATAACCTATATTATTTTGTTGAAGCTAATCTAAAGGCAATGACGTGTTGGAGTCAGGTTTGGTCCTTGTTCCTTTATCCCAAAGTCTTTAATCCCCTTACAATGCCCCTGCCTTTATTTCATCCACCACAGCCGGATCAAGCAGGGTAGAGGTATCGCCTAAATTAGAGGTGTCCCCTTCAGCTATTTTACGCAAAATACGGCGCATGATCTTACCGGAACGTGTTTTAGGCAAACCAGTTACAAACTGGATCTTATCGGGTTTGGCAATAGCGCCTATAATACGGGCTACAGTCATAATGATGTCTTTACGGGTAAGCTCTTCATCATCATGTTGATTAGGGCATACCACAAAGGCATAAACGCCTTGTCCCTTAATATCATGTGGGTAACCAACCACGGCCGACTCTACCACGCTGCTATGCATGTTAATGGCGTTCTCTACCTCGGCAGTACCAATCCGGTGACCAGATACGTTCAGCACATCATCAACACGGCCTGTTATGCGGTAATAGCCATCCTCATCGCGCAGGCAGCCATCGCCGGTAAAATATAAATTGGGGTAAGTGGCAAAATAGGTAGTACGGCAGCGTTCATGATCGCCATAAGTGGTGCGCAGCATACCCGGCCACGGAAATTTGATACACAGGTTGCCACTTACGCCGTTGCCTTCAATTTCTTGCCCGGTCTCATCAACTAATACGGGTTGTACACCCGGTAATGGCAAGGTTGCATAACCCGGTTTGGTGGGTGTAACACCGGCTATTGGCGATATCATAAAACCACCGGTTTCGGTTTGCCACCAGGTATCAACAATAGGGCATTGTTTATGACCAATTTTTTCGTCGAACCAGTGCCAGGCTTCTTCGTTGATGGGTTCACCAACCGAGCCCAGCTTTTTAAGTGAGCTAAAGTCTTTGCCTTTTAAAATATCATCGCCAAAGCTCATGAGTGAGCGGATGGCTGTAGGAGCCGTATATAATATGTTTACTTTATATTTTTCAACTATATCCCAAAAACGGCCTGCAGTTGGCCATGAAGGGATTCCTTCAAACAATACGGTAGTTGCTCCCTGCGATAATGGTCCATAAGCGATATAAGAGTGACCGGTGATCCAACCGATATCAGCAGTACAAAAATAAACCTCGCCCTTATTGTATTGAAACGCGTTGGCAAAGGTATAACCGGTATAAACCATATACCCGCCACATGTATGCACCACTCCTTTGGGTTTGCCTGTTGAACCGGATGTATACAGGATAAATAACATATCCTCGGCATCCATTTCTTCGGCGGGGCAATCTGTATTACCCTGTGTTTCTACTTTTTTAATTTCATCTTCCCACCAAACATCCCGGCCTTTGATCATCGAAACCGGGGTACGGTTACGGGTAAGTACAATCACTCTTTTTATAGAAGGGCATTGCACAAGGGCGTCGTCAATAATTGATTTTAGAGGGATCTCCTTGCTGCCCCTGAAACCGCCATCGGCAGTTATAACAATATTACAGGTGGCATCATTTATCCGGTCGGCAATTGATTGTGCCGAAAAACCGCCAAACACTACCGAATGGATAGCGCCTATGCGGGCGCATGCCAAAACCGCAATAGCAAGTTCAGGTACCATAGGCATATAGATACAAATACGGTCGCCTTTTTTAGCGCCGTTGTTTTTAAGCACATTGGCAAACTGGCAAACTTTGTCATGCAGCTGGCGGTAAGTTAGTATACGGTGGTTTTCCTGCGGATCATTTGGTTCCCAAATTATAGCAGGTTTATCACCCATGGTTTCCAGGTGGCGGTCAAGGCAGTTCTCGGTAATGTTAAGCTTGGCTCCCTGAAACCATTTAATTTTAGGTTCCTTAAAGTTCCACTCGAGTACCTTGTTCCATTTTTTGCGCCATAAAAAGTTTTCGGCAATGCCGGCCCAAAATTGCTCAGGCTGCTCAACACTTTGCTGATAAACCTGTTTATACTCGTCAAATGATGTAATTTTCATGTTGGTTTAAATGGAGGCGTAAAATAGCAAATTATGTGTTAAGTGTAAATTAAAAACAAATCTTTTTAAATAATTTTAAGAAGTGGGAATAACTCTGAGAAAGGCCGTAATATTTTGATTACAACAGCTGTAATTAGTTTATTAATTAAACGGAATTATTAGATAGAACATATCTTAGTTAAGTTTAAAAACATTGATCAATGAAAGCGTTCGCCATTGGGGTATTTTTAGGTTTGAGCATTTTTGTAAGTAGGGTTGAGGCTCAAAAAGCGCTTGATCCATTTAAAAAAGATAATTTATTTGGCAGGATAAAGCAAATTACCGAAACAGATTATAAAGACAAAGCAAAGTTTGAAGGAAGTACCGGCGTGGATTCGTTGACTAAGAATGTTATCAAGTACGATAGTGCCGGTAACATAACAGAGCGGGTTTATTATAGTAGTGGAAAAGACAATCAATTTCAGTTTAATACCAGGTTTGTTTATCAACGGAAAGAAAATACCGGTGACAGTATAATTATGGAACTTTATACTAACAGAAACAAGCCGATCTGTATTTTGATGGAACGGGTAATATAATTGAATTTAATTTCTATGCGGATGAAAGAGCTTTTCGGTATAAGAATAAGTATAAATA
>NZ_JBFUJG010000287.1:0-2883 GCF_056401495.1 Mucilaginibacter sp. P4_E8 | reverse complement strand
GCAAAAACTATGGGAAAATACCTATCCTGAATATGCCTATAACGGATACTTCCTTGACGATAATATAGCCAAGTTTTATCAGCAGGAAAACCAGATGGCACTGGTATACAAAGTATTTGCGGGGATAGCCATATTTATTTCATGCCTTGGTTTATATGGCCTGGTATCATTCATGGCTGTTCAACGTACCAAAGAAGTGGGTATACGCAAGGTTTTGGGAGCATCGGTAAGCAGCATCATTTACCTGTTCTCTAAGGAATTTATGGTACTTATAGGTATATCATTTGTAATAGCCATGCCCGCGGCCTGGTACCTTATGACGGGATGGCTGCAAAATTTTGCCTACCGTATTTCTTTAAGCGTATGGGTGTTTATACTGGCCATCGTATCATCTATTCTCATTGCCTGGATCACTGTGGGTTACAAAGCGTTAAAAGCTGCACTGGTAAACCCGGTTAAAAGTTTACGGAGTGAATAGTTTATAAGCCGAAGGCTAAAGGCTCAAAGCCGAAAGCTTCTTTTAATATTTAGTAGCTGAAGTTTAGGGTTTGGAAATTAACATTTAGAGTTTCAGAATTAGCATTTTAAATATCATGGTAAAGAACTATTTTAAAATTGCCTGGCGCAACATGGTGAACAACAAGGTTTACAGCGCTATTAATATATTGGGTTTGGCAGCCGGTATGGCCGTTGCTTTACTCATTGGCTTATGGGTGGTTAATGAGTATTCATACGATAAGTTTTTGCCGAATTATAAGCAATTATATCGTGTTGAGTTGAATTTCACCTCGCAACATGACGGCGAACATACGCAAACTGCAATGGCAATCCCATTGGTTGACGTGTTAAGGAAGGAAATCCCCGAAATTAAACATGCTGCCGAAACAGATTGGGTAGGGTGGCAATGGCACTCATTATTGGTAGGCGACAAAAAGCTTTATCTCGGCGGCGGGGCTACTGCTCCTGATTTTTTAAAAATATTTCAATATCCATTTGTGAAAGGTAGCGCCAAAGATGCTTTAACAGATCCATATTCTATTGTATTAACCGAATCAACAGCCAAGGCTTTATTTGGTAATGCCGACCCTATAAATAAATTTGTTCGCATTGATAATCAGCATAATTTGAAAGTTACCGGTGTTATAAAAGAAATACCAAAAAATGCCACATTACAATTTAGCTATCTTACTCCATTTAGTTTTAAAGAACAAACAGAAGACTGGATGAGAAATGCCCGTACTACCTGGACAAATAATTCATTCAATGCATTTGTTGAGTTACAACCCGGCGTTACTTTACAACAAGTAGCACCTAAAATAAAGAATATTGTATATGACCATAGTCCGCAAATGCGTATTGCAAAGCCTGAGGTGATCCTGCACCCATTAAAGGACTGGCATCTTTATTCAGACTTTAAAAATGGCAAGGCGGTTGGTGGTTTTATTGAATATGTACGTATGTTCAGTATCATCGGTATATTGGTATTGCTTATCGCCTGCATCAACTTTATGAACCTGTCAACAGCCCGCTCCGAAAAACGAGCCCGTGAGGTTGGGGTAAGGAAAGCCATCGGCTCGCAACGCAGCGACCTGATTATCCAGTTTTTGGCCGAATCCATTTTGATCACTTTTATTGCATTTTTGTTTTCCATACTTTTTGTACAGCTATCGCTGCCTTCTTTTAACACATTGGTAAACAGTTCTATCAGCATACCTTATAGCAACCCTGTGTTTTGGAGCATCATGATATTTTATGTGCTGCTAACTGGCTTGCTGGCCGGCAGCAGGCCAGCATTCTACCTGTCGTCATTTAACCCGGTAAAAGTTTTAAAGGGAGCAATTCAGGTGGGTAAAACGGCATCATTGCCGCGTAAGGTGTTGGTTGTGATACAGTTTAGCTGTTCTATTGCTTTGATCATCAGTACTGTTATTGTTTATCAGCAAATACAACATGCCAAAAGCCGGCCTACCGGCTACAGTGCCGACAGGTTAATGATGACCGACATGAGCGGGGATTTAAATAACAAATATGATGCGCTTAAAAACGACCTGATGGCAACCGGGATGGTAGAAAGTGTTGCTGCTGCCTCAAGCCCGGTTACCAATATTTATAGTCACATGTCGCTTGATAAATGGCCGGGTAAAAACGCCGGCGATGAAGCGGTAAATATTGGGGCGATATTCGTATCTGACAACTATTTTAAAACCCTTGGTATGACATTTAAAGAGGGCCGGGACTTTACAAACAGCTGGACAGCCGACTCAACAAGTGTTATACTCAACGAAACAGCTGTAAAAAGGATCGGCCTTAAAAATCCTATCAATCAGCTAATAACCTGGAATGGTAACACTACACCAGTGCGAATCATTGGGGTGGTAAAAGATGCCCTGATGGAATCGCCGTTTACACCCGTTGCGCCGGCTATTTTTAGTCACGGACATGTAGCTAATACGATCATGTACCGTCTGGCGCCTAATATCAATACACAAGATGCCATTGCTAAGCTTACCAAAATATTTGATTCCTATAATCCAGCCTATCCATATATCTACCAGTTTGTTGACGATGAATACAATCACAAATTTAACATGGAAATGCTGGTAGGCAAACTGGCGGGTGTTTTTGCCGGGTTGGCTATTTTAATTTCATGCCTCGGCTTATTTGGGTTGGCAGCCTATGTAGCCGAACAGCGTACAAAAGAAATAGGGATACGTAAAGTATTAGGGGCTTCAGTAGCACAGGTATGGCTATTGTTATCCAAAGATTTTATTTTATTGGTCATTATTAGTTGCGTAGTAGCATCGCCAGTGGCTTTTTACTTTTTACAAAACTGGCTGCAGAAATATGATTACCGTATAACCATAGGGCCAGGAGTATTTGTAC
>NZ_JBFUJG010000286.1:0-2924 GCF_056401495.1 Mucilaginibacter sp. P4_E8 | reverse complement strand
CGTCAATGGCTTCCTGCAGCATTACATAATGACCGGTTTTACCCGGATTAACATAATATTGTGAGCCCTTAATAAGCTCATGGTAGCGCAGCGCGTTGGTTTTAACAGGCGCTATACTATCGCTTTGGGAGCCAACAATATAAACCGGACCGGCGATATCCTTAACCTGCTTAGCTGATATAAATCCCGGACCTAAAGCCGGCGAAATAGAAAAGAACGCCTTTATGCGCTTGTCATGCAATCGCGGATAGTTTTTAGCCCCGGCCAGCAGCGTACTGTCGTCAAGATATTTTGCAAGGTTTGGATATTCGGGGATCTCCAGTTCTTTTTTCCCGGCAGTTTTATAATAGGCACGGAGGGCCATAAAATCAAACTTGCCGCCGGCAAGTGCTATAACCGTAAACCCGCCGAACGAAAATCCGGCTGCACCTATTTTATCCTGGTTAATAATCGGTTTAAAATCATGATCGTTCAACAGGCTTGTTAATACAAAGCTAATATCCTGCGGACGCTCCCAGGGTTTTACAAATTCGATGCCGATTTTATTATCATAAGTATTGCCCCAATGGTCAACGGCGGCAACAATAAAACCGCTTTTTACTAAGGCATCGGCCAGCCACTCCAGGCTAAGGCGGCTACCACCCGTACCGTGCGACAGCATGATCAATGGCAGCCTAACTGATAACAGCTTACCATCGCGCACTGTATTTACACGGGTAAAGGGCGAAAAAGCTTTGTCGCTCTGTTTTAGGGTATCGGTTGTGGGATACCAAACTTCGGTAATTAAAAGCCGGTTGCGCTTTTCGTCCTTAAAACGGAAAGTACGCTGCCCAATGTTGGTAGTTAGGTCCTGCGCAAACGTAAAAAGACTGAACAGACTGAGTATAAACGCAGTAAAAATTGATTTGTACATAGTGCTATTGGTTTAAACAGTACAAAACAAGCTATTAAACCCGCTAAAAAGATTGACAATAGTCAATAAATCATTTTTTTGATTTAAGGCGGCTCAGGGTTTCCTGTGATATGCCCAGGTAATCGGCTACGATTTTGCCGGGTAGTCTTTGTATGATCTCGGGCTGGGTTTTCATCAGAATCTGGTAGCGCTCTTTTGAATCCATGGTAATAAGGCTTTCTATGCGTTGAATGGCGGCTATATAATCCTGCTCAAGGCCTATACGGTACATGGTTTCCCAGCCGGGTATCTTGTCCATCAACAGTTGCCGGTCGGCATAACTTAATACCAAAAGTTCTGATGGTTCAAGGCTTTGTATGGCTGCTAATGATGGTTGTTGTTGTATGAAACTGGGGAAAGCGGTTCCAAAATGATCCTCAAATATCAGGAACCTGGTCGACTCATTTCCATCGTCATCAATTAAAAACACCCGCAGACAGCCTTGTATCACAAAAAACAACTGCCTTACAATGCTTCCCTTTTCAACCAGTATCTCGTTGCGTTTGGTTGATTTTGGCTTAAAGCATCTGTCAATCAACTGCTCATGTTCGGCAGAAAGATTGATTTTTCCTTCAAATTGTTTTTTTAATGCCGGGTGCATATATGCTAACATAAGCATTATTTGTTAGCCCCCCACCCCCCTGAAGGGGGAGTTTTTGAAAAGCGGCCTCTCTCTGTCAATAAATAACCCGATCAATATCCCAGCAATTTCTTGTATATCTGATAATTCTCATCATCAAAGCAAACAAATATCACTTGCTTTAAGGTATTATGATCAATCAGATAATCTTTTACCGTTTTTATGGCGATGGCGGCAGCTTTGTCTTTTGGGAAGTGGTAAATGCCCGTGCTGATATTAGGAAAAGCGATGGTTGTTACCTGGTTTTCGGTGGCCAATTTGAGGCTGTTCAGATAGGCAGAGGCCAGTAGTTTATCCTCGCCTTTGCTACCATCGTTATAAACCGGCCCAACAGTATGTATCACATATTTGGCGGGTAAATTACCTGCTATGGTGATCACTGCTTCACCCGTTTTACAGCCACCCTGGCGGTTGCGGATCTGTATACACTCCTCCAATATGGCTTTGCCACCTGCCCGGTGTATGGCACCATCAACGCCACCTCCACCTAATAACGAGGTATTGGCGGCATTTACAATGGCATCAGCCTTAATTTTGGTGATATCGCCCTGTATAAGTTCTATCCTGTTAATGGTCATACTATATGCATTTACTCCGCGGCTTCTTCGCCTTTTGTACCAAGCTTTACAATATCGCCCTTTTGAAATAATATGGCTTTAAGTGTGGTTTGCCAAACCGGTTTTTGTCGCAGTAAAAACTCCAGGTCCATGCCAAAATGTTTAAATTCTTCCTGTTGGGCGTTTTGCATGATAGCTTTGGCGTCTTTATCGGTTTCAACAGCTATGCGCTGTTCGTACCGGTTAATGGCTTCGGCCTCTTCGGTTAAGGATACGATCATCCTGGCAAATGTCCTGGTCTCGGCAGATAGTTCGTGCGCAGGCTCGTGGTATTGATCAAATGACATAATGCTTTTTTTATTGATAAAAACATCAGGAGCAGCTTTTGTTTTGACCAGATGGTATTTAAAAAGGATACAATTTATGTTGTAGGCTAACATTAGCGCTTTACTATATATTTGATATAACAATTGCGTCTTATTATTTTAAACATCGAATCAGGTTATTGCGAATGAAAGAAAAACCTTTATTAGCCCAACCAGCCGTGCTGTCGGCATGGAAAAAATATCGCCACTTATGGAAGATTGCCGAGGTACCTGCCAAGTATGTGCTTTTAAAAGAAGGTGATATTAGCCGTAAGGTTTTTGTGATTGAAAAGGGCAGCATCCGTACCTGGTTTTATCATGATGGCAAGGAAATCAGCTTTCAGTTTTTCTTTGAGGGCGATGTTGTTTCATCTTCTGAAAGTTTTCGTAAACACACCCCAAGTATATTC
>NZ_JBFUJG010000285.1:0-2938 GCF_056401495.1 Mucilaginibacter sp. P4_E8 | reverse complement strand
GTACCGGGGATACTGATAGAGCTGGAGCAGGTTCCGCTGACGGCGAACGGGAAAGTAGACCGTAAATCGCTTCCGGAGGTTGACGTACAGGGTTCATCTTCGGGGTATGAAGGCGGTCGTAATGCGCTGGAGCTGACGCTGATCGGGATCTGGGAGGAGCTGCTGGGTGTAACGGGGGTAGGTATCCATGATAACTTTTTTGAACTTGGGGGACATTCCCTGCTGGCGATCAGAATGATTGCTGGTATAAAAAAAAGAATAGGCGTAAACTTGCCGGTAAAAATCATATATGAAAGTGTTTCAATATGCGAAATATCGGAGTATATTGAAAATAATCAAGATCCATTTCTTAACGATAGGGAAAGATCTTTTGAAGATGTTGCAATAAAAGAAGATCTCAGCCATGAGAATTAAAAAGTACAATTTATGATGGACTCTTGAACAGCCAACAAGGAAATCGTTCTAAGCAACAGTTTGGTCGCCATTAATAAACAAACTATTATCATGTTAGTTTATGTACAGCGATATGGAAGTGCCTTGAATAATAATTATAATTCGAAGGGATTTGCATACTCATCTTTAGTGATGTTATCACATTTCATCTCGAAATAATGTTTTCGAGTAACGGTTTTGCCAGACAATGCGTCATATTAAATAATGCGTAATAAATAAAAAAGAATATTTTATCACTAATCGTAAAAAAAATATAGATACCTATTGTTTCGTACGAAAAATTTCCTATCTTTGATATATGAAAACAAGAAAAGATAGCACAGATTCCAAATTGGAACCCACAAAGTCTGAGTTGGAGATATTAACAGTGCTTTGGGAATACGGACCTTCAACAGTTAGATTTGTAAATGATAAATTAAGTGAAAGTCGGGATATTAACTACACTTCAACATTGAAATTAATGCAAATAATGACCGAAAAGGGCATTCTAACTAGGGACGAAAGCCAAATGAAGCATGTATATCATGTGGTGGAAGACGCAACGGAAACGCGTGGTTTCTTATTGAAAAAGTTTGTCGATTCTGTATATAAAGGCTCAGCGATAAATCTGATGATGCAGCTATTAGGTGACACGAAGACAACATCCCAAGAGTTACAAAATATTAAAGATATGCTGAAGAACTTAAATAAAGAATAAACTAATTATACTAGTCATGGAAAATTCTGTAATAAATACTATTTCAAGTGAAATGCTTTTTGCAATCTGTAATACTTTAATACATTCCCTATGGCAAGGACTGGTATTGGCAATTGTTATCGGGCTGACAATTATCCTGACTAAAAGGTCGAAAGCTGTTTTGAGATACAATTTGCTGATCTTTTTTTTGTTCGTATTTACAGTCGCTACTGCCACAACATTTTATCTGCAGTTTAACGGAGGAAATCGACCGTCTGATAATACCGTGATCTTAGAACTTTTATCTCAGGATCATCAACCGGCTAATTCATACAGTGCAACATCTCACTCAAACGAAAATATTTTTACTGCTATTTTCCAATTTATTCATTCTCATTCTTTTATAATTGTTTTTTGTTGGCTTTTTATTATTTGTATAAAATGTATACAGTTTACAGCTGGTATATTAAATGTTTTTAATTTAAAACAAGTGCAAGTCCTGACATTAGGTCCAAGGTGGGACGATAAGGTTGATCAACTGGCTAAAGTTTTAGGAATTAAAAATAAATTGCGATTGTTACAATCTGGTATTGCAAAATGCCCTATGGTAATCGGATATCTAAAACCTGTGATACTTATTCCGATAGGATTAATAACGACGTTAACAGCCGAAGAGGTTGAGGCCGTTTTGCTTCATGAGTTAAGCCATATTAGGCGGAAGGATTATCTAATAAACCTATTCCAAAATCTTTTGGAGATTTTATTTTTCTTTAATCCTGCCCTTTTGTGGCTATCATCTCTGATCAGGGTGGAAAGGGAGAATTGCTGTGATGACATTGCAATAGCAAAAACCGGAAATAAAGAAGTCTATATTAAGGCTTTGATTTCATGTGAGGAATATCACTTGGACAAGCTACAATTTAGTATGCGATTCGCCGGAAATAATAAAAATGGCCTTTTTGCACGCGTAAGAAGAATAATCTCCAGCAATAATTATACACTAAATGGAATGGAAAAGGGAATTCTAACAATAGGTATAATCTCACTAGTTCTGTTGACTGTGTTTTTTTCATCGCTTAAAGCCCAATCGCTGGGTGGAAAAAACGCTTTAACTACAAAAATAATAAAGCGACCCACCCCAGCTAAAAAAAATACAGGTAATAGCGCCACTGGCAATAGTAACCCTGCCAGCTTTATATCGGCGTCGGATACGACGAAGAAAACTGCCCGACACAAATTTAATGCCGTTAGTAAAAGAACAAAATCAAAAGATCTTCATGCGAAGCCTGGAAGTTTTTCGCAAAAGAATAAAACTGCAATTAAAAAAGATAATACATTATCTCGAGATAGTATACGGCCACGTGTATATCGTAAGCTATCACGGCTACAAATTAGGTCCGGAAATACTGACAGTTTAAAACACAGAAAGGCTCGAACATACAAACAAAGGGGAGTGCAATTTCCGACAACCACAGCAACCGATAAACTATACGCGCCAACGCTCAAGCAAAGAGCTGATGAGGCAAGTAAGAGATCGTTAATGGCAAACGAACGGCTATCAGATTCTAAAAAAAGGATACAGGTCGCGAGAGCGAACGCAGATAAGGCTAAACAAAGGGCCAATGAAGCAAGGAGAAGAGCATCGATGAGAAAAAGAGATACTATGAAAAGTAACACTGGTGAAATAGGTACACAGCAGAATGCTTTGGCTGCGACTMATGAAAAAACACCCCAAAATAAGAACGAGCAGTCGTCTCTAATATCTAGCGATGAACTAATAATAACGAGGTATCCTCAGTACAATGGTGG
>NZ_JBFUJG010000284.1:0-2966 GCF_056401495.1 Mucilaginibacter sp. P4_E8 | reverse complement strand
GGTATTGCTACGGTGGCGTCAACAATTATTAAATTAAGTAAACATGAAACTTTTCTCTTTGAAATGGGTTATCGGGATGATAACAATAATGGCAAAGGGCTTAAATGGTTTACTAAGCAGGTTGCATTTTTAGTAAAGTTTCCATATTTTTTAATAAAGAATAAAATACAACTGGTTCACTTAAACGTTCCGTTTGATGCTATGGGAATATTGCGTGAATATGCGGCCCTGGTTATTGCTAAACTATTGCGTAAAAAGGTTATAGTACATATTCATGGCGGTAAATACCTGATGTTGCCCACAAACAGCAAGTTTTTGGATTTTTTTATACAGCGCATCTTAAATGATTGTGATAAGGTTATAGTACTCAGTGAGATTGAAAATAAAGTGGTTGAGGAAAACTTTAAATTTAAAGGTGCAATTAGCCTTGAAAATGCAGTAGATACCTCATATTTTAATTATAACCAAAAGGGTAATAGTAACAAAAAACCACAGGTGCTTTATCTGGCCCGGATTACCGAAAGTAAGGGTATTGACGATATTATAGAAGCTGTAAAATTATTATATCCCGAAGTAAGCTTTAGATTTGTGATCTGTGGGGCAGGGCCTGATCTTGATCATTTTGTTTCTTCATGTGAAAAAATTATGGGCGAAGATGCAATTTATAAGGGCGTGGTAGCCGGGGATGAAAAATTGAAGATCATACATGAATCTGATATATTTTTATTACCATCAAGACACAGTGAGGGGCTTCCGATGTCGCTATTGGAAACAATGTCATGCGGTTTGGTTCCGGTTGTTACAGACGAGGCTTCAATGAAGTTTGTGGTGCAACCCGAAGTTAACGGATTAAGAGTATTGAAATRCAACGGACAGGACATTTATCATCAAATGAAAAATTTGATGCAGGACAATGAAAAACTAAAAGCGCTTTCTTTTGCTGCCAGCGAAACAATTAAGTTGAACTACGATACCCGGAATTACGTAAAAAAATTAGAAGATAWTTATTCAGAATTAATTAAAGAAAATGTCTAAAAATAAGATTCTCAATATTGATATAGCATCTATCCATTTGGATGATCTGTTGGCTAAATTAAAAAAAGGGGTACTTTTTACTCCTAATGTTGATCACGTAATAAAGTTGCAAAAAGACGAAGAATTTTATAAGGCATATAACCACGCTGATTGGGTTATATGTGATAGCAAAATCCTGAATATGGCAGCTAAGTTTATAGGGACAGGTTTTAAAGAGGTTATTCCGGGATCGTCATTTTTACCGGCTTTTTATAATTATCATAAAAATAATAAAGACGTTAAGATATTTTTACTGGGCGCGGCCGAAGGCGTGGCCGAAAAAGCAATGAACAATATCAATGAAAAAGTAGAGGCCAATATGGTTGTAGGAGCATATTCGCCCACCTTTACATTTGAGCATAATAAGCAGGAATGCCAGGACATAGTTGATCGTATATATAATTCTGGCGCTAACATCCTTGTAGTTGGCTTAGGCGCTCCTAAGCAGGAAAAGTGGATAGTTAAGTATAAGGATCAATTAAAAAATATAGACTTGTTTATGGCCCTGGGTGCAACAATTGATTTTGAAGCCGGGAATATTAAAAGGGCACCCATGTTATACCAAAAATTACATATGGAATGGGCCTACAGGTTATTAAAAGAGCCTAAAAGATTATGGAAAAGGTATCTTATTGATGACGTGCCGTTTTTATTTTATATCATTCAGCAAAAGTTTGGGGTATATAAAAATCCTTTTTAATAAACAGCTGTAATTTACATAGACTATTTATTAAAAAGGATTTTACTCATGCTTGTTTATGTTACTTTACTACTGTAAAGTAATTGAATAGGGCTGATTCATCATTTTCTTGAAATTGGGATTATCTCTTATCCCAATTTTAGCTTGATCCCACCCATTCCATTGTAAAAAGTAAGCTGCTTTTCCTCGTAAAAGATCAATTAGGTCCATCTCATCAAAAGTGCCGTATCCCGCAGCTGTTGGCCCAACCTCACCTACTACAATGGGCTTATTAAACGCTTTAAGGTCTTCATAATCAGGAAACACTGGCCTTGGGGTATACATATCTATACCAACCACATCTACATATTGTGCACCCGGATATGTTGCTTGAAGAGTTGATGTGTACTTATTTTGTTTGTTAGGTGTATATACCCATATCAGGTTTTTTAAACCATACTCGTTTACAAAAGTATTGTACATATCCTTCCAAAGGTTTTTATAAGCTTCGGTATTTGTTGCTCTTCTGCCACCATCTGTGCCCCACCAAAACCAATTACCATTCATTTCATGAAACGGGCGCCATAAAACTACCACGCCGTTATCCTGTAGCTGTTTCAGGGCTAAAGCCACCTTGGTCAGTTCTTGCCTGTAGCTTATTTTGGCAGCTGAGTTTGGCGCGTTGCTTAACAGTGCGTTCAGATCGATTATGTTTTTGTACTTTATGCTGTTCATCCGGCAATTGTATTTGCCATCGTCAAAGGGGTTATCCGCATGCCAGCTAATTGCAACCAGTCCACCTCTTTTCCATTGGCCAATAGCAAAAGTATTAATGGCATTCAAATCATTTCCAACCGTGTATCCATATTCTAACCCTATTAGTGCAGGGTATTTGCCAGTTGAATCTTTTAAAGCCTGTACAAATCTGTTAAAACCGTATGATGTTAATTTCCCATTTTCACAATGCTGGCCTACAATTACCTTTCTGTTTTTTATGGCATCATTTAAATAATTAATAACATCACTCTTGCTGCGATTTGTTTGAGCAAAAGTTGAAATGCAGAAAACGCTGAAGGTGAAAAGGAGAACGCTTTTTTTTGTGATCATTTTTCTTAATGTATTTATCCGTGTGTATAACGCTTTTTTATTCAAATTGTTACCTCATTCCTTATTATGAGCATAAACTGTGTACTTAAATGTGCACTTAAGAAGG
>NZ_JBFUJG010000283.1:0-3000 GCF_056401495.1 Mucilaginibacter sp. P4_E8 | reverse complement strand
GTTTAAAGCCGCGCCCCCAGTTTTGTACACCAATGAGCGATATTTTTTGTCCATCCTTTTCAATGGTTACATTTTCATCAAGCAGCAAACGATAATCCAATGCTGCATGGTGTTGTTTTAATTTTTCAAGATTGGCGGCTTTTGCCTGTTCACTGTTCCATACTATATAATCGCCATAATCATGGTTACCCAGTATGGAGAATTGGCCGTAAGGGGCTTTAATCTGACCGAACCTATCTATATAAGGTTCAATTTCTGATGCCGCGTTGTTTACCAGGTCGCCGGTAAAAACAAACAGGTCGCTTTTTTGTGCTTTTGCCATGTCAATGCCACGTTGCACAGCTTCGGTATTATCAAAACTGCCAGAGTGGATATCTGATAGTTGGGTGATGGTAAAACCGTCAAAAGCATCGGGCAAGTCGTCAAAATAAAGTGTGGTGCGGTGCAGTTTGTAGTCATATTTACCTTTGAACATGGCATAAAACATAGAGGTAAACGGAACGGCTGCTACCAGTACTGCTATTTCGCTGATGAATTTACGACGGGCAGGAAAAATAGGTTCGTTTCCGGTACGGCTGGCTAAATGGAACAGCCCAACCAGGAACCTTCCCAGGTCGCCAAGTGATAAAACGATGATAAAAAATAGTTTGGTAATAAAAAAGGTTAAGAAAAGGCTCAGTATCCATTCATGAAAAGGGCGCATACCGTTGGCTGTACTAAAGCTGCCAAATCCCAGAAGAAACAAGGCAATTACACCGACAGAAATAAATAAATATCCAAATAACAGCACGTTACGCCATAGGGACGATTGCCAATCGGCACTTAAAGTTTTCAGTCCTGAAAAAATATACCAGTCGAATAGTAAACTAATTGCCGATATGATTAAAAATACTCTGAAAAAACCACCACTGTGCATGTAATTATGTATTGATCTGCAATTTATAAAAGGAAAGTTAATTAAATGGTAAAATTTAAAGGCGAAATAAGTTTTCATGTTTTGTGAAAACTTGTGTAATAATTTCATTACTGCCTGGTTTTAAAAGTTCATCAAACATAATTCCCTATTTTAGTCGTCAATTAATACCGCAATGAAATCGTATTACCTTTTATTATCAATAAGCCTTTTAATGGTTTCGCAGGCAAATGCACAGCAGCAACCCAAAACCGATACCGTATTTTTTGAAGATTTTAATGAACAGTCCCTTGATCGAAGTAAGTGGAATGTAGAAGTTACCGGGCATACGGTGAACGACGAGCAGCAGGCATATGTTGATTCGGCCGCTACTATATATATGGTAAAAGGTAGTGATGCCGAAGGCGCGGTAAAGGGCGCGCTGGTATTAAAAGCATTATATCGGCCCGGGTTTACCAGTAAGCAGCAAAAAAAGTATGATTTTATATCGGGCAGGATAAATACCCAGGCTAAAATGGAATTTACCTACGGCACTGCTTCGGCACGTATGAAAATGACCGCCGGCGCTGGCTTATGGCCTGCATTTTGGGCTTTGGGTAATGGTAAATGGCCCGATTGCGGTGAGATAGACATGATGGAAACCGTGGGCGATTCGAGCTGGGCGAGCCATGCCCTGCATGGTCCAAACTATTTTGGAAATACACCGCTTGCTTACAGGGCCCATTTCCCGGGGGGCACTGACGTAACTCAATGGCATATTTATTCGGTAGACTGGACCCCCACCAGCCTGACTTTTAAAATAGATGGTAAGGTAACTTATACGGTAACTAAACCTATGGTCGAAAAATATGGCCGCTGGGCTTACGATAACAAAAAATTCATCATCCTTAACTTTGCCCTGGGTGGTGGCTATCCGGCCGGATATAATAAAGTTACCAAACCCTATTTCGGTATGTCAGCAAACACGGTGAACAAAATAAAAGCAGGTCAGGCCAAAGTATTTGTTGATTGGGTGTTAGTTACAAGGGGCAAGGAGTAACAATTGTTAAAGTTTGTTAAAGCTTTGTAATATGGATGCTATAACAATAATACCTGCCGATGTTGTAACGTTTTAAGTTTAAAATAATCTAAAAGGCAGAAATATAATTAACGGGTAAGCTAAATTTTACTTTTTTGAAACATTGCAACAACCGTTAATCCATATTTTTGAATTATCAATTTTAAACATCTACAACTATGGCAATATTAACAATTCAAATACCCGATAGCGAAGTGATTACCTTATCAAATATAGTTGAACAGGTAGCAGGCAGTGTAATAAAAGTTAACGCAGACGAAGATATACACACCAATGAATGTCTGCAAAAAGAAGATTTTTTTATAACGAATAAGCTGGCAAGATCTGTGGATAAAAGCTATCTGTGGAACGATTAAGCAAATAATAAAACTCTAACTGTTAATACACCATAAAAAGAGAAAGCCCTGCTCAACAGCAGGGTTTTCTCTTTTTATGGATCTGGTGTGATATGAGTATCTGTTGATGATTTTGGGCTGAGGGCGCGCGTTAGTAAGATGAGCAATAACCCAAGTAATAAAAAAACAACAAGCAGTAATAACGAATTGATTATTATAGTATAGTAACCCAGCTTACCGGCATCAATAAAAGGATAGGGGTAGATTTGGGTTACAGCCCCGCGGATAAGTATATATACCAGGTATAAGAACGGAAACCATAACCAGTTTAATGATTGGGTCCATTTCAATCTTTCTTTCGGTACAAAAATTAGCCAGTAAACAACAAATAGTATAGGATTAATGAGGTGCAGTAATTCGTCTGTTATCTTGAGTAATCCTATTGGGTGCCATAAACTGCGCAGTATGATATTATAAACAAGACCAACGATGGTAATATATAGTGCTACACCCGTAAGTACATATCCTTGCGAAAAATACTTACTAAACGCTGTTGATGGTTTTAATAACAATGCTCCCAGACCCAGGCCAGCCAGCAAATTTACTTGTATAGTAAAATAACTAAATAACTGTACCAAAGTACCCGGAAAGCTACGCCCGCCGCTCATATAAGC
>NZ_JBFUJG010000282.1:0-3005 GCF_056401495.1 Mucilaginibacter sp. P4_E8 | reverse complement strand
GTGCCATATTTATGCTGCAGATCGATCAACTCGTCCAAATGCAGGGCTATCATTTTTTTACTGGCCGAAACCACGTTTTTACCCGTGCTAAGTGCTCTTGATACAATTTCAAATGCGGCTTCGGTATCATTTATCAGCTCAACAATGGTGTTGATCTCCGGATTGTTAAGTAGTTCGTCCCTGTCAGTTGTAAATAAATGTGCTGGTAAGGAGCGTTGTTTATGTTCGTCCTTGATCGCAATTTTAACTATTTCAAGATTTAAGTGTTTTGTTTTGATGATATCATATAGTCCCTGTCCAACTACTCCAAATCCAAATAATCCGATATTTAACTTTTTACTCATTACGCTGTACGTTGCAATTCTATAATTTTTCCTTTTACATCAGTTTTAAAAAACGATGTGATGATATTTGTTAATGCTTCTGTTTCAATTAAAAACCCATCATGTCCATAAAACGAATCCAGTTCGGCAAAAGCCGATTTGGGAATGTGCCTGAACAAGTATTCCTGCTCCTCAATTGGAAATAATACATCTGATTTAATACCGATCACCAATGTACGGGCCTTGATATGACTAAGTGCCTTTTCAACCCCATTACGATTGCGCCCTACGTTGTGCGAATCCATAGTTTTGGTTAAATACCAGTAACTATGCGCATTAAACCTGTTCACTAATTTTTCGCCCTGGTAATTTTGGTAAGTAGCAGCACGGTAATCATCTGTTTTACTATCGGTTTCTTCCTGTTGGGTTATTGAATAAGTTTTATAACCGCGATAGGAGAGCAGGGCTATGCTCCTTGCCGCTTTAAGCCCTTTTTGACCGCCATCAGATGTATTGGCATAAAAAGTACGGTCGGTACTGATAGCGAGGCGCTGTGACTCGTTAAAGGCAATTCCCCAGGGAGAATGACGCGCGTTGGTAGCTATCAGGATCAGGTTTTTAATACGCTCCGGTTCTATGATACCCCATTCAATGGCCTGCTGCCCGCCAAGTGAGCCACCTATCAGGATATGAATATGATCTATCTGCAGATGATCTGCCAGCAATTGATGTGCTTTAATAATATCCCGAATGGTAAATTTTGGAAACGCCTGAAAATATGGCTGCCCGGTTACCGGGTTAATACTTAAAGGGTTGGTTGTACCATAAGGCGACCCTAATATGTTGGCACATACTATAAAATGTTCCTCAGGGTTAAACAGACTGCCGGTGCCTACCAATCCTTTCCACCAGTCAAATACATCAGCATTAGCTGTAAGGGCGTGGCAAATCCACACTACATTATCTTTCTGTTTATTTAACCTGCCATAGGTATGAAAACCAATTTCCAGTTCCTGTATCTGCTGACCTGACTCGAACTCAAATGTTTGTGTGTACTTAAATATTTCTGTGTTCATTCTTCTGTTTTGTTATTCCGGGTGGTTTAAGTCTTTAGTCAGAAGTCTTGAGTCTGAAGTTATTAGACTTGAGACTTTAGGCTTAGTACTTAAAACCATCCGTTACAACTTTACTATATCACTTAAAAAAAACTATACTAATTGGGCAGCAAGCTGCTTTATTTTGGCAAATGCCTGTACAAAATCGGCCTTAATATCATCAATATGCTCAATACCTACAGACACACGTAATGATGTTGGCGTAACCCCAGCCGCCAACTGTTCCTCATCTGAAAGCTGTTGATGTGTAGTGGCTGATGGCTGAATGATTAACGTTTTAGCATCTCCCAAATTGGCCAGGTGACTTACCAGTTGCAAACTGTCAATAAAGTTACTGGCCTGTTGTTTATCGCCTTTGATCTCAAATGATAATACACCACCAAAACCATTTTTTAAATACTTTTTAGCTAATGTATGGTATTTGGATGATGGCAGGCCCGGATAATTAACCGAAGCCACCTGCGGATGCTTCTCAAGCCATTTGGMCAGCTCCAATGCATTATCAACATGACGCTGCACACGCAGGGAAAGGGTTTCTAAACCCTGTATATTCAGCCATGAATTAAACGGTGCCTGTGAAGGGCCAAAATCGCGCAGGCCCTCTACACGGGCACGTATAATAAACTGGATATTGCCAAACGGTCCTCCAATGCCAAATACATCTGCAAATACCAAACCGTGATAACCTTCTGATGGTTCGGTAAATTGCGGGAATTTTCCGTTGGCCCAGTTATAATTACCACCATCAACTATTACACCGCCTATGGTAGTGCCATGGCCGCCTATCCATTTGGTAGATGATTGCACTACGATATGTGCCCCATGATCTAACGGGCGGAATAAATATCCGGCCGCGCCAAATGTATTATCGACTATTAAAGGCAGATCATATTTTTTGGCCAGGGCGCCAACTTTGTCAAAATCGGCAATAGTAAAGCCCGGGTTACCAACGGTTTCCAGGTAAATAGCTTTGGTTTTATCATCAATTAATGTTTCTAAACTTTCGGCGGTATCATCTTTAGCAAAGCGGACATCAATACCCAGGCGTTTAAAGGAAACCTTAAACTGGTTATAAGTACCACCATATAAAAAAGGGGAGGTCACAAAGTTATCGCCAACCTGCAATATATTATTTAATGCAAGAAATTGCGAAGCCTGACCAGATGCGGTAGCCAACGCTGCAACACCACCCTCTAAAGCCGCTATGCGTTTTTCAAACACATCAGTAGTAGGGTTCATGATACGGGTGTATATATTCCCAAATTCTTTCAGCGCGAAAAGGTTTGCGCCATGCTCGGCATTATTAAATACGTACGATGTGGTTTGATAAATAGGAACAGCCCTTGCACCTGTAGTAGGGTCAACTTCCTGACCAGCATGTAATTGTAGGGTTTCGAATTTTAAGTTGTTGGCAGACATTGTTTTACGGTTTTTAAATGTGTTTAATTAAATTTTTAATGATCCTATAGATTTTGTCAACCCGGTAATTGATCTTTACCAGTTGTTAAACACGAGCATTTTTCAGTTATTGAAAATGGGACGTGTTAGGTCAGTCAACAGCAGCAAC
>NZ_JBFUJG010000281.1:0-3190 GCF_056401495.1 Mucilaginibacter sp. P4_E8 | reverse complement strand
ACCTAATATCGAAAGCTTCAACGGGCGCCTTTTCAAAAAATATTGGTGGTACCTGGGCGCTCCTGTACACCCCTTTAATTATTCGGTTTCTACTTTATGTAAAATGGTAGAAAAACATGGTTTTGTGGTAGAAAAAGTATCATATAATGGAGATTATGCCGGGGTTCTTGGCAGTCTTCAAATATACTTGAACAGGAATAATGGAAAAATGTCTGAAGAAGGTTTTTTTATTAAAAATGCATTCTTCAGAGCCATTGCCCATCAAATTGCCAAGTTGTTGAATCTATTTAAAAAGGGTGATGCAATTGAAATCATTTGCTCGAAAAAATAAAATATAGCTTATCCAGTTTTTTGACCAGTTTTATTTGACTATAAATGGGAGTTGAAATTATTTTCAGGAAAATATTTTGGAGATATCACTACATTAAAACAATGTTGTTTTATAGGCCATTTATAAAAAAAGCACATGGTAAATTCCTGGTTATAAACCCCATTGTTTTTACTTCACGATATATCATTGTTGGTGAAAATGTTTTTATCAGGAACAATGCAAGAGTAGAAGGGGTGGTTCAGCACGAAAAAGTTAAATTTAATCCGGTTATTCAAATTGGTGACAATGTATCGATAGAACAAAACCTGCATTTAACCTGTGCCAATAAAATTGTAATTGGAAGTAATACAGCTATCGCTGCAAATGTTACGATAACAGACATTAATCACCCTTACACCAACATAAGCCTGCCACCCGAAAAACAACCCTTGCAGGTTGGCGAGGTTAGCATTGGTGCCGATTGTAAAATTTATAATAATGCTGTTATACTGCCCGGTACATTTTTAGGGAAGCATAATGTAGTAGGAGCTAATTCAGTTGTGGGCGGCATATTTCCTGATTATTGCATTATAGCCGGGGCGCCAGCAAAAATTGTGAAACGATATAACCCTGAAACAGAAAATTGGGAAAAAGTTGATCCAAAAGGAAACTTTATTAATTATAAATTATGAAGATACTTATAACCGGGGGAGCCGGGTTTATTGGCAGTAATTTGGCTTTACGCTTATTATCAGAAAATCATGAAATAACAGTATTAGATAATCTGTCTGTTCAAATTCATGGTGATGATCCCGATAATACATCCCCATTATATAAATCTATAAAAAACAAAGTAAACTTTATTAAAGGTACAGTCACCTCAAAAAACGATTGGGAGAAAAGTATTCAGGATAATGAAGTTATTGTACATTTTGCCGCAGAAACAGGAACAGGGCAATCCATGTATGAAATTGCAAAGTATACAGATGTTAATATCCAGGGAACGGCCCTGATGCTGGATATTTTGGCTAATACCAAACACCATGTAAAAAAGATAGTAATTGCTTCGTCAAGGTCAATTTACGGGGAGGGGAGATATTATTCTGAAGAACTTGGTTATGTATATCCCAAGCACAGATCCTCGGCTTTAATGGACAAGGGTGATTTTGAAGTAAAATACCCGGGATGTTACCAGCCTTTAAAACTGGTAGCAACAAATGAAGATTCGAAAATTCATCCTTCCTCGGTTTACGGTATCACCAAGCAAAATCAGGAGCAAATGATCATGACTGTTTGTCCAACAATAGGAATAGCCCCGGTTGCCTTCAGATATCAAAACGTATATGGCCCCGGACAATCATTAACCAATCCATATACAGGAATCCTTTCCATATTCTCTACTCTGATAAAAAATGGCAAAGCCATAAATATTTTTGAAGATGGATTGGAGAGCAGGGATTTTGTATTTATAGATGATGTTGTGAACGCAACCTATTTGGGTATAATAAAGGAAGAGGCAAATAATGAAATTTTTAATGTAGGTACTGGCGTAGCCATTGATGTACTTACTGTGGCAAAAACCTTAGTTGAAAAATATAATATAACCGTACCCCTGAATGTTACCGGAAATTACAGGCTGGGCGATATAAGACACAACTATGCCGACATTGATAAAATTGGTAAAATACTTGAATTTAAGCCAAAAGTTAATTTTGGATATGGGATAGGCAAATTTGCAGAATGGGTAAATGGACAGGAAATTAGTGCAGGCAAATATGAAGATTCACTTGCCGAGATGAAACAAAAGGGGTTATTTAAATAATAATGGCAAAGGTAGGTTTAGTTACCGTATTGTATGGTAGTGATAATGTTTTAGATGGGTTTTTAAAAAGCTTATCGGTACAAACATTCACCGACTACCATTTATACTTAATTGATAACGCGACTAATGATAATACAAATAAACTGTTAAAGGACTTAACAAGTAAATACAGTATTACCAATTATACACATGTTAAAAATACGGCAAATGCCGGTGTGGCCCGTGGCAATAATCAGGGTATTGAGCTATCAATAAATGAGGGTTCTACTTATACGCTGTTATTAAATAACGACATTGAGTTTTTGCAGCCGGAGCTTTTAACTGATATGGTGCTGCATGCCGAAACGCGCGCTGAATCAATTATTATCCCTAAGATATATTTTTATGATAATAAAAAGATCTGGATGGCAGGCGGAGCATTTGCCATGTACAAGGGCTTAACTACACACATAGGAGAGGGTGATGATGATGGACCAATTTATAATGAGGAAAAATATTTTGATTATGCGCCAACATGTTTTATGCTGATTGATAATCAGGTTTTCAAAAAAGCAGGCCTTATGGACGAAAAATATTTTGTTTATTATGATGATACCGATTTTATGTATCGCGTTTATCAATGTGGATATAAAGTTAAGCTATTGCCCCTGTTACATGTTTATCATAAGGTTAGTACATCAACCGGCGGTAAAACCTCACCGTTCACTATATTTTATGGAACAAGGAACAGGATATACTTTATTCGCAAAAACTTAAAAGGTTTGGAGTATTTTTGCTCATTGGGCTTTACAATTTGCAGCCGTCTTTTAAGATTTAGTCAATTTGATTCAGAACAAAGAGCTCAAATTATCAGAGGGGTTCGTGAAGGGTTCAAATTATAATTTTATTGTATTTTATAGTTCAAAGGATTTATTTTTTGACATATAGATAGTTGTAGTTGAAAATGAATGGAATGATCTTCAGTCGGGTTAAATTTGAATACAGAAATCTTATATCAATTATCATATTGGTTTCAACCTTAACTGCATTTGCAATTATTCCAACGGTTCCTGCTACTG
>NZ_JBFUJG010000280.1:0-3263 GCF_056401495.1 Mucilaginibacter sp. P4_E8 | reverse complement strand
GCCATGCATAATAAATGCCCTACCATTAAAAACAACATCACCGTAAACTTCCCATATAGCTCTTGACCTCTTGAAATCAGCTATGCCAATAGCTCCATAGCCAATTTGAATCAGGGCGGTTTTTATGGGAGCATTAATAATTACCCGGCCTTTTGTTTTGTACAAAAAAACATTACTGGATATTAAAACCGGAAATTTTATGGCTGTTTTAAAAGGGAAATATCTAAAGTTAAAGATGATGGTTTTCAGATTGATCCTCCTTAGGAATTTTAACACTTTAATCATTGTTTATTAATTATTATTTCGGGCGAGTAATATGCATAAGTATAATAATTTTTTTATAAAAAATATTATATTTTTCATTCATTCCGTTCACTTCTCTGTTTATTTTGTTCACTACAATTCTATACATCCCGTTTATTCACATGGCCTAAAAACGCAGCTTTTGGGTGTGTTTATGCGTATAATTATACATGGTTTGATCAAAAGAATTAACTAATGACCCGAGCCTTGAAATACTGATTCATTTTTAATAAAAGTATTAAATATATATTATTATGCGTATAGCTATCATCGGAACCAGGGGAATTCCGAACCACTACGGCGGCTTTGAACAATGCGCCGAATATTTAGCGGCGGGCTTAGTCAGGAAGGGTTATGAGGTGGTGGTTTACAACTCTCATAACCACCCTTATCAGGAAAAAACCTGGAATTCTGTTGAAATATGCCATTGCCATGATCCTGAATACAAATTAGGAACAATAGGGCAGTTCTTGTACGATTATAATTGTATAAAAGATTTAAGGAAAAAGAAGTTCGACGTTATCCTTCAGTTAGGATATACCAGCAGTTCGGTATGGGGATGGCTTTTACCCCGAAATGCAGTTGTTACTACCAACATGGACGGGCTGGAGTGGACAAGATCAAAATATGCTAAACCTGTTCAGGCATTTTTACGGTTTGCCGAAAAACTTGCTGTTAGATACAGTGACTTTTTAATTGCCGATTCTACAGAGATACAAAGGTATATCGAGAATAAATACAACAAAAAATCATGCTATATACCCTACGGTGCCGAAATATTTGATCAGCCTGATACTGCTGTGCTTGATGAGTATAAGCTGGAAGTAAATCAATACGATATGCTGATTGCCAGAATGGAACCTGAAAATAGTATTGAAACAATTTTAGATGGTGTGGTTAAAGCCGATACCGACCGGAAGTTTTTGGTTATAGGTAGCACCAACAATGATTATGGTACCTATCTAAGAGCAAAATTTAGTTATTTTGATAATATTATATTTTGCGAAGGCATTTATAATATGAATAAACTCAATAATTTGAGATATTATTCTAATTTATATTTTCATGGCCACACAGTTGGGGGCACCAACCCATCATTACTTGAAGCAATGGCTTCCAATAGCCTGATTTGCTCCAATGATAATAAGTTTAACCGTGCTATTCTTCAGAATGATGCTTTGTATTTTTCTAATGCCGATGATATTACTTACCACTTACTTACCGGGAACAAAAGCGAATCGCGTTACCTGCAGGTACTGGCAAACAATAAACAAAAGATAATAGATAATTATACCTGCGAAACCATTATCAACTCCTATGCAGATCATTTTGAATCTATAGTGTCAGCGCGCGTAAAAATTTATCAACCCAAGGAGCTTGGAACTGAGGTATCGTTTCTTTTAGAAAATTCATAAATATGTATATAAATAAACCATTAAATTATTTGCCGTTATTTTTTGCGGTAAGTGTACTTGTTGTGTTTTTATGTTCGTGTTCATACAAGCAAAATCAGGGATATTTTGAAAGAAATTCCAGGGAACAGCAAACGCCGGTTAAAATAGATGATTATAAACCGACTGAATATAAAATTAAGACAGGAGATATTCTGCAGGTAAGGAACCTGCAAAGTATTAAATTGATCACTGACGAAGCCTCCTCAACCGGGGTGGCTGATCAGGGGGCATCAGGAAGTGGTTCAAAGGCATTGGATTACCAGGTAGAAAGTGACGGAACTATTGCCTTACCTGTAATAGGCAGGGTGCCGGTTACTGGTTTATCAAGGTTGGAAACATCAAAAAAGTTAGATGACCTCTACCGTCAAAATGTACTTAAAAATCCCATTATTGAAGTTAAGGTTATCAATTTAAAAGCTACTTTGATGGGCGAGGTAAAAAAACCAGGTAACTATGCGCTGTTGAAAGATGAAACTACCCTGATGGAAATACTTGGCGAAGCGGGAGGCCTTACTGAGAAAGGTAATGAGAAAAAGGTTAAAATTTTAAGGGGCGGGGGGCTGAAAAGCAAGCAAGTAATTGAGGTTGATCTGGATGATGTTGCTGCTTTATCAAATCCATCAACTATTATTCAAAACCAGGATATTATTTATGTTGAACAAAACAGGCGCGCTATACGTAACGATAAGATAAACACTATTACAACGTTTGCACAACCTGCATTACTTTTGCTGAACACGGCTTTAATTATTCTAACACTCAGAAAATAAATTTAGCCCTACATCCTAAACCTGATTACTATTAAGTAAACTACAAACAAAATACCCGGAAATTAGCTTACCCGGGTATTTATGTGTAATGTTGTTTTGGTCTTATTGTCAGGCAATTTTCTTTCTTTTTACTTCAAGGTTAGGTAAAAACGCTGTCAGGATGCCAATCAATGGTAAATATGCGCATACATGAAAAACATAATTGATGCTGGTACTGTCGGCCAGTTTACCAAGTACGGCAGATCCTAAACCGCCCATACCAAAAGCAAACCCGAAAAACAGACCGGCTATCATACCTACTTTTCCAGGCATCAGCTCTTGTGCGTAAACCAATATGGCCGAGAAAGCCGAAGAAATGATAAGACCAATAGTCATGGAAAGGATGGTTGTCCAGTATAAATTGGCATAAGGCAGCATCATGGTAAATGGGGCAACCCCAAGTATGGATATCCAAATAATGTATTTACGGCCAAATCGGTCGCCCAGTGGTCCACCGGCCATTGTACCTGCAGCAACCGCGCCCAGGAAAATAAATAAATGAATTTGCGAGCTTTGAACGCTCAGATGAAACTTATCTATCAGGTAAAAAGTATAATAACTGGTCATGCTGGCCAGGTAAAAGTATTTGGAAAAAATGAGCACGATCAGGATCCCTAAAGAAATGGAAACCCGTCTTGCAGAAAAAGGATGTTTTTCAACCTGTACCTTCTCAACCTTTGTTTTAGGTATGAGAGCA
>NZ_JBFUJG010000279.1:0-3292 GCF_056401495.1 Mucilaginibacter sp. P4_E8 | reverse complement strand
GAACAGCCTCCTTTTATCTACTTCCAAGCAGGTCATGGGAAATGTTTTTTGGAGGCATTGCTTTTTTAGGGGAAGATTTTGTTAAGGGATTTAAATATAAAAAGCTTTTTGCTRTATTAGGGTATGGTGTGATTATATTTTGTTTGCTGTTCTTTAACAGCCATATGGAATGGCCTGGTAAATACACTATTATACCTGTGTTTGCAACTGCGATTGTGATTCTTAGTAATTTTAATGACTTTAAACTATTAAAGCATGAAAGCGTACAATTTATAGGGCGGGTATCCTATTCATTATACTTGTGGCACTGGCCTATTTATGTAGGAGCTCAGTATTTAGGGGTGCAAATGAACGCATTGACTATCTCATTATTAATTCTGCTATCATTGGGCATGAGTTATATCTCCTATAGATTTATCGAGTCTATTGAGTTTAAGAGCAATAAATTAATTATAAGTGGAGTGCTCACTTGTATGATCGCTACGTTTTGCTTAAGCTATTATAATGCGAATAATATCGTATTTAAAGCAAAAACAATTGAGCTGTCAAGCTATAAAGCCACACACGTGGAAGAAGCGCAAAAACAGTATAGTAGCGACTGTTGTTTTGTAGGGAGCTCATCAGACGGTAAGCTTGACAAAAAGCGTTGTTTAAGTTTAGACGGGCAAAAAAAGAATGTTCTGTTAATTGGCGATAGCCATGCAGCTCAATTTTCTGAATCATTAAAAGAAAGCCTTTTAAAGAAAAATATCCACGTGATCCAGGCAACTGCCAGTGGATGTATGCCTTTTATCAGGCCCAATGGCCTTACAAGGTGCAAAGAAGTAATGGATTATATTTATCACGATTTCATTATAAGTAACGACCATAAGATAGATGGGGTTATTATGTGTGCTAACTGGGTTACCTCTGTACAAAGTAAAGATTCGTTAGCATTAATAAAAGATTTGAAAAACACAATTGCCTATTTTGAAAAATATCACTTAAAAGTCATCATCATAGGTCAAAATGAAATATATACAATGACCTATCCCTTAATTGCTGCAAGGGAAAATGAATACAATATTCAGATAAGCCATAAATATCTTAATAATAATGCAGATAAGATCAACACTTTCTTAAGCAAGAATTTAAAGCCTTATTATGTCGATATTTATAACCATGGGGCCATTCCGGGGATATCAATTACAAATTGCCCTTATATGTCTGACAGGAACCACTTTAGTAAATATGGAGCAGATCTAACCGTAAATAAACTTTTATTTAACCCAACGGCTTCAGAATTTATTAGTTCAGTGAATAGAAATGTACCCAAAGTGGAGTAGGTGGATCGGTTATTTGTTTTACCCAATACTCAGAACTTTATTTGTACTTCAGCTGGATAAGGCACAGCCTTAATGAATAAGCATACTTCACTTTAAAGTATTTGTCAAAGCGCCTTCTTACAAGGAAATAACAGATCTCCTTTTAATCCGTCTTTGACTCCAATCCAACCAATCTAACCCATAAATTTTAAAGACTCATTAATACTATCTTATAAGTAGGGAAATCTATTCTGTACATAAAACCGGCTTTAAAAATCGCCTTTTTCTGAATTCATTTATTTCAAATACACAAAGCATTATTGCGGTGTCGTTGCAGTTAATTTTTATTACAAKGCAATAATTTTGGTTTTTTAATGTTTAGCATAATGGAGTATTTATTGCAATTATTCTCAATAAAAATATATTTTGTTATCGTTAAAACAATTATAAATCGATAACTGTTATCATTTTGTTAATATTTAACATATTAACTTATATGAAATTTTTTGTGATATCAAAGTATTTATTAAACATTTTATTAGCCCCTAAATAAAATTACATGAAGAAACTTGCCGTTTTAGTAATAGTATTGTTTAATTATTCAATTGTAAAAGCCCAGGAAAAAGATGTACATATCAGTTTAGAAGCGCAGGGGATAGCAACAACATCCGGCGTTGTTCCGTTTTGGTTACGGTCAAATCAGTTTGGTAGTATTCCACTGTCGGGTGGTTCGGGCAGCTTTATTGGCAGGCTCCGTAAAGACTATGATACAACAAAAACATTCGGCTGGGCCGCGTCATTTGAAGGCCGAGCAAACCTTGGTAATAAGGCACAGTTTGATTTAATAGAAGGCTTTGTAAAAGCTCATGCCGGTATTTTTGAATTAAAGGTTGGGCGCTCTAAAGATATTGTTGGCCTGGTTGACACAGCCTTGTCTTCTGGCTCATTCTCCGTCTCGGGTAATGCCTTAGGAATACCCAAAGCAAGCATAAGTATCCCCAATTATTACAGTATACCAATATTTGGGAAGCTATTTGCAGTGAAAGGCTCTTTTGCAAACGGATATGTAGGCAATGTGTCCATACAGTATGGCAAGGAACCTAATCACTTTAAAAGCTATTATCTTGAAAACCAGCTTTACGTAAAAGTAGGTAAACCTTCATGGAGATTTAACTTTCAGRCAGGGTATAATCACCAGGCTCTATGGGGAGATGAAAGGCGGGTTTTTGGTAGTAGTTATACCTTGTCAGGAGCCCAAACTTATTGGTATGTGCTTACCGGTAAAGTATTTAATGAATCAAAGGTGGGCAATCATTTAGGTTCATTGGATCTTGGTGCTGAGTACAAATTTGATGCGCTTACTTTAATGGTGTACCGTCAAAACTTTTATGATAAGGGAGCTTTAGGTTCGCTTGCAAATCTTAAAGATGGCTTAAATGGTATTAGTTTAGTTAATAACAGTCCTAACTCCGGTAATTTTCACTGGAAAAAATTCTTATTTGAGTTTTTATATACTGCCAACCAGGCGGGTAAACCGGATTCAAAAAAAACCAGATCAGGTGCAGAAGATTATTACAATAATTATGAATATGTTGAGGGGTGGTCATATAACCAACTTGGGCTGGGTACTCCATTCATAACAACACTGTATGATGCAAGGAGTAATTTAGGTTCATCAGATTATCAGTTCTTTATAAATAACCGGGTACTTGCTTTACATGCAGCAGCACAATTTTATGCTTTTAACTGGCTTTATACGGGTAAATTATCCTATTCCCAAAACCAGGGTACGTATGAAACCGGTACTGAAGTGTTTCGGACTGTGGGCGGAGGCTTAAAAAATCCAGGCAGATATGGCACATTTAAAAAAGTAAATGAACTATCGGCTTATATTGAGGGTATTAGGCCTTTAAAAAATAATTACACCATCGGATACGATATAGGCTATGACCGGGGTGGGTTGTTAAATAACTCGTTTGGGGTTATAC
>NZ_JBFUJG010000278.1:0-3317 GCF_056401495.1 Mucilaginibacter sp. P4_E8 | reverse complement strand
GTTCCATCATCAACCTGCACCCAAAACTCTCCGGAAATATCCTGAACAGCCGTTCCTCCTATTTTTTCATCCTTTTGGCAGGACGTGAATGATACTGCTACCAAAAATGCAAGTAGCGTATATACTATTATATTTATTTTTTTCATTTCTGGTAAATTTATTGTTTAACAAAGTTTCTTACAGACGTTCCGTATCCAGGATTCACAATCTTCATAGAATACCCGCTTAACGTACCACCAGGCCCTGGTGTAGATGCTTCTGATGCAGAACTTGTTGGACTTCCATCGCTGGCATCTTGTTCTGGAATAAATATTTTATTCCCTGTGTTGTTAAATACAATTACGGTAAGATCTGTGCCAGGAGCGCCGCCCGGATTAAACACGGAATACACACCAGCAACCAATTTTGTCCATACTGCAAGTGAGCCATTTATATCTCTGGCATAACTTCCGGAGAAATCATTAGCTTGTGCACTGGCTTCAGTTGAATAAACAATAACATGCCTGATTGCGCTTGCCGAAAATCCGTCGACATTAGTTGCAGTGTAAGTTATAGTATATACACCAGCAGCTGCTGTGCTAATTGTATTTGAGCTTACCTTTACATCTGCCGTACCTGCTTTTGCTGTAGCACCGGGATCAGTAAAAGATCCTCCCTTTGCAACAATCATATAATCTTCGCCCTTAACCGTAATTTCTGGATAAGTAGTAATTTTAGAACTACCTACATATCCATCTTTATATTTAAAGTTATCCTTACTACAGGCCGTTAACAATAAGCTTGATACTGTTAACATCACCAAATAATTTATATATTTTTTCATTTTCTATCTGCTTAAGGTTATTTATTTATTTGGTTGTCCCCACCATACTGGTGTAGTAATTGGCACCTCTGGTGGCGTATTAGAATTCCTGCTGCGTTCAGAATCAGGGAAAACTAAGCGTTTTGGAAACCTGCCTCCAGTTACACCGTTTTTTGGATACACCCATTGACCTGGATATTTTGTCGTATAATCGGGGTCAGTAGAATAAACAGGGCTTAATTCCGGATAACCGGTACGCTGCTGATCAAAGAACCCTTCTAAAGCATGAGAGTTGGGGAATGAAGCCCATTTTTGATAAATAATGGCTCTCAAATTAGCTTGCAGACTTGGGCTGTTAGGATACTTGTACGTTAAAGTATTAGGTGCGGTTAAGCTATACTGAGCAAAAGCAGCTGTAACACCAGCATCAAACTCAGTTGCTGCATTACCAACTCCATAACGGAGGGCGGCTTCTGCCTGCAAAAAGTGCGACTCTGCTTTAGTTATAAAATAAACAGGATCTGCTGATTTTAAATTCGGAGCAGTCGAAGTATAATAAGATGGATGTTCAGCCTGTGTTGCTGAGCCAAAACCCTGATCCATAGGTGTTGGGTTTGCTGTACCGAAATAAATAGCTGTACGAGGGTCGTTGTTGGCAACCAACCAGCTTACAAATGTATTGCTGGCCCGTAAGTCATTACCACCCAAATTAAATACGGTGTAAGCGTAAAGCGGGTTTCTTTGATCTGTACCATCTTTAAAAATCTTTAAACCAGCATCAACATCAAGAAAATCTGCATTAGCCGTATATAGCGCCCTTACACCAGCCTGGGCCTCAGCAGCGTGTGTATTAACCATACGTAAATACATTTTTAGTTTTAATGTATTAGCAAACTGACGCCATTTATCCATTTGATCATCAGGTACGCTTACGCCATCACCACCAAACAGGAAATCAACTTTTGAATCAGGAGCAGTTAACGGAGCGCTATAATCTGCTGCTAAAGCTGCGTCAATTTCAGCTATTAAACCTTTGTAAATGGTAAATCCGTCATCGAACTTCGGGTTCAGGTTTGCGGATCCCTGAAAAGCTTCGGTATAAGGAACCTTATCATATAAATCAACCAAAACCTCATAGCTGTAAGCTTTCATGACTGTACACATTAATACAAAGTTAAATTGCTTAGCAGCCTTTGCTTTGGTAATAGCCAATTGATAATCGGCTAAAGCACCTGAAAATAATTCGTTGTAGCCCCTGTTAAAATCCTGCCTTTGAAGGTTGTAGGCATCAATGGTTTTAAACTGATTGGCAATTGGAGATTGGGTCCAGTATTGTGACCATATACCACCAATGATGTCAAGTTCGCCACCAACACTACCGGCTGTTGACACAACACCCGATGGAAATAAAACCTGCACAGTACCCTTTTCAACAGCCGGGTCATTAGGGCTAACGTTTATATCGGTGATTTTTTTGCAACCAAATGATAAACATGTAGCTGCAAGTATGAATATTGTTTTAACTCTTATGTTTTTATTTTTCATGATGCAAATAATTAAAATGTAACTTTTAGTGAAGCACCATAGTACCTTAATGGTGGAGCAGTCCTGAACTCCCCGTATTCACTCGCCAGGTCAGTTCCATAATTTGAAACTTCCGGATCCACAACGCGGTTACCGGCAGGTAACCATGTAATTAAGTTTCTGCCATAAATTCCAACAGACGCTTTTGAAGCACCTATTTTACTGATAAATGATTTTGGCAAATTGTAATTTAAAGTAACCTCCCTTAATTTCATGAAGCTTCTGTCTAATATATCCCTTGACCAGGCCAGCGCTTTGTTCGAAGTGGTATAGTAGTAATCATCATTATTAGCCTCACTTATAGGAGTGTTGTTTTCTGTATAACCTATAACAGCACCGCTTGCATCGATAACCCGTTGAACCGAATTTGGAACAACAAAAGGATTACGGTCATTGTAAAGCGTTTTAGGATCGGCACCCACAAAATTAAACAAATCAGCAGTTCCTGAATAAAATTTACCGCCTTTATCCCACTCTAAGGTAAAGCCTAACGTAAAGTCCTTTACACGCACGCTATTGGTAAAACCCATTACAAAATCATGCTGAAAATTGCCATAGGTACCATTTGCTGCAGCAGCAACCGGATATCCCCCGCCATCAACTATGATGTGGCCCTGAGGGTCATATGCCGGAACTGGTGCTTGCAATAAGCCAAGCGGTTGTCCGGCCACGGCAACAAACTGGCCACCGTAACCATCCTGTCCAAGTATAACTTTTTCTAATCCCGGAGGCAATGATACTACAGTACTCCTGTTACGAGAGAATGTATAAGTAAAGTCCCATTTCACTACCGAGCTTTTTACCGGGGTAGCATTAAATGCAACCTCAATCCCGGTTTCTTTAACCTTTCCAAAATTTATCAGTTGGCTTGCATAACCAGTAGATGGAGCAATTGGTACATTCAAGATCTGATCCTGACGAACTTTATGGT
>NZ_JBFUJG010000277.1:0-3332 GCF_056401495.1 Mucilaginibacter sp. P4_E8 | reverse complement strand
CGCTAATATATTTGAATTGTTAGAGGCATCAACCAACTTTACCCAAAAAGATAAGCAAGAAAGTAAAGATCGCACCGAAATAATGGGCGAAACCAATTTTCTGTGGGTTGGCCGGTTAAATGCCAATAAGGATCCGCTTACTGTTTTAACCGGGTTTGGGCAATATCTGCAAATAAACCCGGATGCGAAGCTTTACATGATCTATCAAACAGAAGATATGGTGAATGACGTGATGCAGTTGTTTGCATCGAACAGGGTATTATCAAATGCGGTGGTATTGGTAGGTAAAGTTCCTAACACTGAATTACCTTATTGGTACAGCGCTGCTGATTTTTATATATCAGGAAGCCATAAAGAAGGCAGCGGGTATGCTTTGCTTGAGGCTATGGCTTGCGGTTGTATTCCTGTTGTTACCGCTATACCATCCTATCAAAAAATAGTGGGTAGTAGTAAATGCGGTTTTTTATACCCGCCTGGTAATGCTACCGCCCTTGGCAGATTATTAGGTATCATCGATAATTTAGACAGAAAGAAATTTTCTGCCCAAAATTTAAATTATTTCAACCAAAATCTCACCTTCAAAAGTATAGCCAATGATCTGGTAGATATTTGCAAATATTTAATGGCCGAATAATGCTGCAACTTTGGCCACAATGGTTTGGATCGGGTAAACCAATACCTGCTCATGAACCAGGTTTTTATTTCTAAGCAGTTCTTTAATTATATCCGGTAAATGTTCCGCGTTATCGGGCACATGGTGTTGCACAGGGCGGGCATTCATAGCATTAACCAGGCTCACCACGTGGCACCCCGCATATAAGGCTTCACTTAAAACGGTGCTATAACCCTCATATGCCGATGTATGTAAAAATACTTTTGAACGCTGCATTAGCGCAAGTACTTCGGGATGTGATAGTTCTCCTTTTAATTGAATATTATTTTCAAGTTTTAGCCTGCTTATCTGTTTTTTAAGATTCTCCATTTCGGGGCCTTTGCCGCAGATAACTGTTTTTATTTTCGGAAATTCGGTGGTTAAGTTTTTAACTATATTCACAAACAAATGGTATTGCTTAAGCGGAATAAGCGAACCCGCACCCATAATATCAATATCCCTGCCTGCCGGTACCGTTTTAAAAAGCGTAGTGTCTATACCTGTTGGAATGGTATGTTCGGGCAGTAAGCCATAATTTATCCTGAACTCTTTTGCTAAAGAATCAGATATGGCTATTAGTGATCCCCGCTCAGGTTTTATCCGGTTTACATATTCATTGCCGGCTTTTGCATCCTGGCCAAGCAACCATGTGTAATGTAGCAAACTGTATTTTTTTGCAAATCTATTGCCAACAAAGGCGCACTCTCCTATCCAAAAACTCAACAGTCCTGTCAGCTCATACTCGTAATGAAGTTTTTTTAGGGTTTTCCATACACGTCTCCAGGTAAGTAGTCTGTATAACTGGCCCCTGCCTTTACCTGCCAAAGCAATTACATCAATCCCATACCACCAATATCGCGAAGCGATAAAAGGATATTGAAAGCTTATCACAATAACATGCAGCTGCGGGTAATACTGTTTTAAAGCTTTTACAAAAATTTGCATGGGTGGTATGCAGGTAGTATCGTTTTCATCAGCCGGAAACCCGGGACTAAGAATTACCAATGCTTTTTGTTTATTCATTCAATGGTTATCAGTTTGTTGCAGTAAGTAAGACTTGCAGAATTATGAGTAATAAACATAATGATCTTACCTGATGCGGCCAATTGCTTTAGTTGTAAAAGAATAGCTTCTTCGGCTTCCTGATCTACTTCGCCAAAAGGTTCATCAAGTATCAGCACATCAAAATCATGATAAAGCGCCCGGGCCAGCATGATCCTTTGCCTTTGCCCGCCGCTCAGGTTTTTACCGTTTTCCCTTATCACTTTATTTAACCCTTCGGCGTTACCTGTAAGTAAGGTGTTAAGTCCGCAAAAGGTAATTACTTCGGCTAATTTTTCATCATTACTTTCATCATCGCTAAGCGTAATGTTTTTCAGGATGCTATCGTGAATAAAATAGTTTTGCTGTTTTACATAAGCTATCCTTTTCCAGTATTGTTTTCGTACACAGGTATCTGCCACCTTTTCGTTAATCAAAATATTTCCGCTTTCGGGTGTTAAAAAACCTAACAGTAAATTGATCAGTGTTGTTTTACCACGACCGGATGCGGCCGATATACCCACAAGATCACCTTGATTAATATGGAAGCTGGTACCTTTTAGTATCTCCTGATTTTTATAGCTAAAGCTGATGTTATCAAACCGGATAGATATGATAGGTAAAACGATATCGGGTGTATGATTGGTTGGTACTACCGGCTCTTTTACCGTTAGCATATCATTCAAAGTAAACTCATAAGTTTTTATTTGCCCGGTGCTGTTCAGTATTTTAATAATGCCAGGGATGATCTTATACGCGGCAGCCATAAAAACGCCGATGGTTAGCAGGTCAACTACCGGCCCGTGTGCCGACCATTTGTTAATGACCACCAGTATAAAAAAGCCAAATATGGCAAAAACCTCCACAAGGCGCGAGGGCAGCCCCTGCAAAGTTTGCTGTGTGGCCAGGTTATTATTTAGTTGCTGCTGGTAGTTATGATAGCGGTTGGTTAAAAAATCACTTTTATCATAAATATTGCTTTCTACAAAACCAGATAAGGATTCCTGTAAATGCTGAATAGTTTTTTCGCTGGCCAGTTTGGTATGTATCCTAACTTGTTTTGATCGCCTCCTTATGAAATAGGCCAGTACGATGATGGGCGGTAATAACAATAGCAGCAATAATAAAAATAACAGAGGCTGATAGATCAAAATGGCGCATACTGTAAATAAGATAAGGATACTCTGGGAAATTACCTGCTGAACATTAGTCAGGATATAGTGACTGAACTCAATGGGTTGCTGACTGATTTGCCGGATATGAATGGATGAGTCAACATGTACAAAGCGCATATAATCATCCTTCAGGTAATGGATGATATTTTTTTTTGATAACCTTGAAGCTACCCCGTAAAAAAAATGATGCTGAAAGCGTAATATCAAATACCCAAACCAGTTTTTAATGCTGAAAAGAATTAAAAAAAGACTTATCAGCAGTATGGAATTTTTATTAAACCAATCTGCAGGCAGCACAATGGAACCTGAGTTTAATACTTTATTAGAAGTATAAAAGCCTATTACCAGCAGCAACAAACCTAAAAAAGCAATATCAAGCACACTAATAACAAGGTCGAACAGGATAAGCCTGCACAGCCTTGCTTTTTCTGTGGTGTTCAACAGGGTTAAGATCCCCTTAATTA
>NZ_JBFUJG010000276.1:0-3347 GCF_056401495.1 Mucilaginibacter sp. P4_E8 | reverse complement strand
GTCTGGCACCAATGATGACCCTGAACTGATGGCCGAAAATTTACGAAAAATGGAAGCCACGGCGCTCCCTATATTCCGGGCAGGGCATGTACCGGTTATCGGCGAATGGTTTGCATTACCGCTTTTAAAGCAGGCCGGTTCAAAATATCCTGGAGACGAGGCTTACGAAGAGATCTCCTACCCGGTATCCAGGCGGATCCTTGCAAAATGTGATGCTGTTTTAAGGATTGATGGCGCATCAAAAGGCGCTGACGAAGATGTAAGGATAGCCCGGGAAAATGGCATTAAGGTTTATTATAAACTGGAAGATATTACAGGGGGCTAAAACCTGTCAATTATTTCGGCCTGATACGCGTAAACATTCGAAATCATTGTTACTTTTGGATAAAGCATAACATCTACTTACTATGAAGATCGCTCTTTTCCCCGGCTCGTTTGATCCGGTTACTAAAGCCCATGTTGATATTGTAAAAAGATCGGTTGGTCTGTTCGATAAAGTTTACATAGGCATCGGCGCAAACAGCAGCAAGCAAGGCCTTTTGAGTATCGAAACCCGCGAACAAATGCTGAGGGCGGTTTTTAAGCACGACGATCGCATACACATAGTAGCTTACGAAGGTTTAACCGTAAACTTTTGCAAAAGCATTGGCGCCACCTACATGATCAGGGGGATACGTACCGTATCAGACTTTGAATATGAAAAAGCCATAGCCCAGATGAACCATGCGCTTGTGCCCGATATTGAAAGCATTTTTATTGTAAGCAAACCGGGTTACTCGTCTATAAGCTCAACCATAGTGCGCGAAATTATGCGGCACCACGGCGATGTTGCCCAGTTTATACCTACTGAGGCATTAGCTTATTTGTAACCAGTTTCTCCTTATGCAGCACATCCATAATGGATGGAAAAGTATTATGAACTATTGGTTCAATATGATGTATTTCAAACCAGCGTACATCAGTAATGCCTTCCTCTTTTTGTGGCTTTAGCTTTTCCTGACCTTTACTGGCCATATTAAACCAATGCGTTTTTTTCAGCACTACCTCGCCCCTGCTTACATAAACATGATAAGTTTTGCAGATCTTCTCCTTTAGCTTGTTTACTTTTATACCACACTCCTCCTCAACTTCGCGCACGGCGGCTTCCTTAATTGTCTCATCTTTCTCTATTTTACCTTTGGGCAGGTCCCATTTATCATTGCGGTAAATGAATAAATAATTACCGGCAGCGCTCTTCACAAGCCCCCCGGCAGCCTCAATTAGGGTGATACTTTTTATAACAGATTTTAAAAAAACCTTTGCATTACTACATTGAATATAGAACAACCTGTTGGGCCTTGCGAGTATCCAGGTGTAAATTATTTTCAAATCAAAGGTCTCTGCCTCAAGCTTTTCATAACTTTCAGCTTTGGCAGGTTCAGATTCCGTTATCAGGATAACCTTTTCGTTAATATAAATTCTGTATTTTTGAGCCATGTTTAATAATAATGAGATCGAGCAGCAAGTAGCCGAATTCCTGCTGCAAATTAAAGCAATTAAATTACAACCTAACAATCCTTTTACATGGGCGTCGGGATGGAAATCACCAATTTATTGTGATAATCGCGTAACGCTTTCTCATCCGTCTATCCGCACCTATATCAGACAACAATTAACAGTTATAATACAAGAAAAGTTTGGTAGTGTAGGTTGTATAGCCGGTGTAGCTACTGCCGGGATACCACAAGGTGCACTGGTAGCACAAGAACTTGGCCTTCCATTTATTTACGTACGTGCCAAAGCTAAAGAGCATGGAACCGGAAGTTTAATTGAAGGAGATGTACCAACTACCACCGGCAAAAGGGTGGTTGTTATTGAAGATCTGATATCAACCGGAAAAAGCAGTCTGCAGGCTGTTGATGCCCTGCGCACAGCCGGTTATGAAGTAGCAGGCCTTGCCGCTATTTTTAGCTACGGATTTGATGTTGCTACCGAAAACTTTAAACAAGCAAGTTGCCCGTTTGTTACCCTGTCAAACTATAACGCGTTAATTAAATACGCCGGAGAAAATCAATATATTATTGATAAGGATGTTGCCATATTAAAACAATGGCGCGAAAATCCTGCCGCATGGGGACAAGTAGCATCGAGCTGAACCGTTGATTTTTTTGATTCGGATGATTTCGTTGATTTTTATCTGCACCCTGATTTACACGATTAAAGGATTATCACGATTTTTGACTGTTGATTTTAACTATTTATTTGTCAATTCTGATAACTGGCAACTCATAACCCGCAACTCGAACCTCAAATGATCACTTTTACAAGCAACATAAGCATTAATAAGCCTTTGAATGAGGTTTACAGTTATTTGGCTGATTTTAACAATCACCAGAAACTGATGCCTGAAAACATACAGGAGTGGGTATCAACCGCCGACGAAGCCAGTTTTAGCATCCCCAATATGGCCAAACTTTCTTTAAAGGTAGATAGCCGGATACCTGATCAGGAAATAAGGATTGTACCGGCCGCAAAGCCACCGTTTGACCTGGAATTAAAATGGTCGCTATMTTTTGATAACGACCATACCAATGTTCTTTTTACTATTCATGCAGATCTGAGCATGATGATGAAAATGCTCGCCTCGGGTCCTCTGCAAAAATTGGCCGACTATGAAACGCAAAGTTTAAGTGAGATTTTAAACTAAACGTTAATTAATTGCCAGTTAATAAACTTTTCTTTTGTATATGTTATTGATGGCTATTACTATGTTAATAATAACCAAAGCGATAATTAATGCTACCATGACCATAATATTTAAGTAATTTCTATAACTATAAGTCAAAGGTTGTTCCATTTTTTCCAATTGGTTAATTTCATAGCTAAACAGTGCTCACCCAGCCTCTTGTCTTATAAATTTACTAAAAATCTGGGCAATAATATACACAGCAATGTCAATAAAACGGGGCTTTTATATACTGAAATATCCCCAATGTTACCCCAAACATAATATCGGCTTAGTGTACCAAAAAATGAAGTATTTACCGTATTTTTGCGCCAAAATACAGGTGCAGCATGATTACGGTATCCAATCTATCTTTACGTTACGGAAAACGGACATTATTTGAAGACGTTAACCTTAAGTTTTCTCAAGGGAATTGCTATGGCATTATTGGCGCTAATGGCGCGGGTAAGTCAACCTTCCTAAAAATCCTTTCGGGTGATATTGACCCAACAAGCGGTTCGGTAAGTTTTACCCCGGGCGAGCGTATGGCTGTTTTAAGCCAAAACCATTATGCTTTTGATGAGTTTTCGGTCATTGAAACCGTTATGATGGGCTACAAAGAGATGTATGCCGTGATGAAGGA